>DASQOM010000310.1:0-7084 GCA_035644495.1 Planctomycetota bacterium
TCCGCCGAACGGGGGAGTACATAGGGGTGTATTTCCATGGAGGTTCCATGAATCCCCAGGACGACCCCCAGAAGCGCCCCGCGACGAAGTTCGTCGAGCGTCACACCCAGAAGAAGACGCATCCGGAGAACCGGCCCGACATCGACGCCCAGCCCCTGGACAGCAGCCCCTCGGAGCCCTCGGCGCAGCCGAAGCGGCCGGATCCGAACTGGCAGAAGGGGAAGTACACGAAGAGCCACGACAAGGACGAGGGCCTGGAAGGCCGATAGCGCAGCGATGAAAAAAGCCCCGCCCGTCCGGGCGGGGCTTTTCAGATCTCTCGGGGCGGGCTTCAGCCCTTCAACGTCTTCATGTCGATCACGAAGCGGTACTTCACGTCGCCCTTCAGCATGCGCGCATAGGCTTCGTTGATCTTCTGCACGGGGATCATCTCGATATCCGACACGATCTTCTTCTGCTCGCAGAAGTCGAGCATCTCCTGGGTCTCGGGGATGCCGCCGATGCCCGAGCCCGCCAGGGAACGTCGGGCGAAGATCAGATTGAAGACCGCGGGCGACGGATGCGGATGCTCCGGCGCGCCGACGAGGACCATCGTGCCGTCCCTCTTCAGCAGCGAGAGGAACGGATCCAGGTCGTGGGAGGCCGCGACCGTATTGACGAGAAGGTCGAAGCTGCGCAGGTGCTTCTTCATCTCGTCGGGGTTCTTCGAGATGATCACGTGATCCGCCCCGAGGCGTTTGCCGTCTTCGATCTTCGACGGCGACGTCGTGAACAGCGCGGTCTCGGCCCCCATTGCGTGGGACAGCTTGACGCCCATATGGCCCAGTCCGCCGAGGCCGACGATGCCGACCTTCTTCCCCTTCTGCGCCCCCCAGTGACGGAGCGGCGAATACAGGGTGATTCCCGCGCACAGCAGGGGCGCGACGGCCGCCGGGTTGAGCGACGCCGGCACGCGCAGGACGAATTTCTGCGGGACGACGATCTTTTCCGAGTATCCGCCATAGGTGACCGGCGCGGTCTCAAACGCATCCGGCGAGTTGTACGTGAAGACGCCGGCGCCCTTGTCGCAGTACTGTTCCAGCCCTTCCTTGCAGCTGGGACAGGTCCCGCAGGAGCCCACCATGCACCCGACGGCGGCCAGGTCGCCGGACTTGAACGCGGTGACCTTCGCTCCCACTTTCGCGACGCGACCCACGATCTCATGCCCGGGAACGCAGGGATAGACGGTGGGCCAGCCCGCCCATTCGCTGCGGGCCGCATGGATGTCGGAGTGGCAGACCCCGCAATACTGGATCTCGATTTCAACGTCGTCGGGGGTCGGCTCCCGCCGCGGAATATTCAGCGGCGCGAGCGGCGACGTCTTGGAACCGGCTCCGAACGCTTTGACGGTGGCCATGATTTTCCCTCCTTCTCAGACGATTCCGGCCTAACTCCACCCGGGCGGGGAGAATTCCGGAAAAAGTGTCGGCGAACGGTGAAGTTCAGACCGGAAGAACTTTGGCCCCGGAATTGGGGATCTCGAGGACGAGGGAACGGCCGGGCACGCCGGACGCCTGCGCGTTCGCCGACATCGCGGCCGCGACCGCGTCTGCCTTCGCCCGAGACGACAGCGCCAGGATTGCGGATCCGGCGCCCGAGAGGCAGGCGCCCCACGCGCCCGCGTCGAGCCCGGCCCGGATCAGCGCCTCCATGAACGGCATCAGTATCGCGCGGTACGGCTGGTGCAGGCGGTCCTGCATCGCGACGCGCAGCAGGTCGGGCCGGTGCTGCGTCAGCGCGGACACGAGCAGGCCCACGCGGCTGTGGTTGAAGACCGCGTCCGCCCGGGGAACCTCCTTCGGCAGGATCGCGCGCGCGTCCTTCGTGGGAACGATGAGCTCCGGGACGTACAGCACCGCGCGCCAGTCGGTCGGCGGCGTGAACGGGACGACGGTGAGCGGACCGTCGACGCGGCCCTCGTCGAGCACCGTCAGCACCGCGCCGCCGTACAGGGCGGGCGCGACGTTGTCGGGATGTCCTTCCATCGGCAGGGCCAGCTGCAGCAGTTTCTGGCGCGAGAGCCCGGTCTCCGCCAGCGCGTCCGCCGCGACGAGGCCGCCGACGATCGCCGCCGCCGAGCTGCCCAGGCCGCGGCCGAAGGGGATGCGATTGACGAGCGTCAGGCCGACCTTTGGCAGCGCCTTCCCCGTCGCCTGGGAGAAGCGCTCCATGGCCGCCTGGACGAGGTTGGGCTCGCCCTTCTTGAGCAGGTCGGCGCCTTCGCCCTCGACGTCGAGCCGTCCGGGCGTCTCCGTGTCGACGACGACCTCGTTCGCCAGTCCGTAGGCGATGCCGAGGCTGTCGAAGGCGGAGCCGGTGTTTCCGGCCGACGCGGGGACGGTGACGCGGACCCTCATTGCCGGGACATCTTAGGACGCCCCGCGAGCGCCGTCAACCGAGCGCCTACTTCTTCCCCCAGTCGTCCGTGCGGAACGGCGACGCCGGCAGCCCCTCCTTGTTGCAGAGGTTGCAGTCGGGGTTGTCCGCCCAGGCGTAGCGCACCGCAGCCGGCTTGGCCACCTTCTCGCTCGACACGACGACCGTGCTGCCGTCGATTTTCGCGTCGGCCCACACAAAGACCTTGTCCTCGCCCGCGATCGAGAAGCCCGTCAGCTTGTCGCCCTTCGCCTCCAAGCCGGTGCCCGTGTGCTTGAACGAGATCCTCGCCTTGCCGTCCTCGATCTTCATCGAGTCATAAAGCGGGCTGGAGTAGACGAGGTCCTTGCCGTAGACCTGCGACTGTGCCCAGAGAGCCAGTCGCTTGCCCACGTCCTGTTTGTTGCGGGGATGGATGTCCTTCGCATCGCCGATGTCGATGATGACCGCCATGCCGGTCTTGGGCAGCGACAGCGTCATCGTCTGCGCCTCGCGGAGCTCGGCCCAGTTGCTGTCGGCCGGCTGGTCCTTGCGCGCCATGAAATTGGCGAGCTGGACGAAGCCGAAGGGGAAATCCCCCTGGCCCCAGTCTTTGCGCCAGTTCCTGATCATCTCGGGGAAAAGGGTCTGGTACTGCTTCGCGCCTCCCGCGTTCGACTCGCCCTGGTACCAGATCGCGCCCTTGATGCCGTAGGGGATCACCGGCGCGATCATGCCGTTGTAGAGGCAGGAGGGCGCCATGGGCTTGTTCGGCGCTTTGGGCGCCGGCTTGTTCTCCGCCTTGGCCTTTTCAGCGGCTTCCTTGTAGGCGGCCACCTGCTTCTCGTAGCCTTCCATCCGCTTGGTGAAGCCCTCGACGATCGGCTTCAGGATCTCGTTGCCCTCAAGGACGGGCTTCGAGGTCCACAGCTCGGCCGCCGTGCCGCCCCAGGAGGTGTGGATGAGGCCGACCGGGACCGCCGTCTTGCGGTGCAGTTCGCGTCCGAAGAAATAGCCGACCGCGGTGAAGCCGCCCACGTTTTCGGGCGTCGCGGGCTTCCACGAACCGCTCACGTCGGACACCGGCGCGTCCTGCGGATTCTTCTTCACCAGGAAGTGGCGGAGGTTCGGATACTTCGCGTCTTCCTTCTCCGCCGCGAAGTTGTTGGAGTTGGAGACGACCCACTCCATGTTCGACTGGCCGCTGCAGACCCACACCTCGCCGAACAGGACGTCCTCGACCTTGACCGACGTCTTGCCGGCCACGGTCATCTCGTGGGGGCCGCCGGCCTTCACCGGGTCCAGCTTGAGCGACCACTTCCCGTCCGCGCCCGCTTTCGCGGTCTTCGTCTGGCCGGCGACGCTGACCTTGATCTCGTCGCCCGCCTCGCCGGTGCCCCAGACGGGGCAGGCGAAGTCGGCCTGGAGGACCATATGGTCCTGGAACAGCGAATGGAGCTTCAGTTCCGCCCGGGGTTCCGCCGCGGTGCCCAGCGCCGCCACCAGCAGAAAGAGAAATGCCGCTGCCGACTTTCGCATCGTGAGATCTCCTATCGTGAAATTGCGCCGCCCCAGCTCCATGAATCCTTACGCCGGCCCGCGGGCCGGAGTGACTCTATATAGCAGGACGGGCGCGAATCCGGACCGCAAAAAATGCGGCCGCGGCCGCGTCGGTGAGACGCAGCCGCGGCGGAATCGGGAGAGATCAGGAAAGGGGAACCCCGGAGGGACCGCTCGGCCCCCCCGGGATCCGGAAGAGGGAAGGGAAGTTTTCTATCGTCGTCGTCGTCCGTTCACGCGTCATGGCTATCCTCAATGCAAGCGGCGTGCCAGCGGACGGACGGGGATTGGGGCGGATTGGAGGGGGTCGCGCGCGACGCTGTCGGAGCCTCCGACGAAAATGTCGGTGCCGTCTATCCGCGCTTGCGGACAACGTTCAGCGAAAAGACCAGCTTTTTGAGGTAGAGGATCAGGTCGGCCTGTTCGAGGGGATGCACGGCGCCCTTCTCCCACGTCGCCTTCAGATCGCCGTAGGCCAGCGTCCCGTAGGGCTTGCCCGTGTTGGGCGGCGTCCTCCCCGCGGCGGCGACCCAGGCCTCGACCTTCGTGGAAAGTTCCCAGCGTTCCTCGTTGGTCAGATACGCGCGACGCTCGACATCGGTAAAGAGCTGCCGCTTGCACACCGACGTGCCTTCGCCCTCGGGCGTGATGGTCAGGGTCAGCGTCCCGATCATGGGAATGATCCCGCCCTGCTCCTCGAAGTCCGGCTCGACGAGCGTGATGGCGTGCGGGAGCGGCGGCGCGGCGGGCCCGCTGGAGGCGCAGCCGGCGAGGGCGACGACGGCGAGGGCGAGCGGAAGCAGTTTCATGGGGGGCAACGATACCAGATCGGAGCGACGGAGGGGAGCAGGAATCGACCGCGTCGCCGGCCAACATCGCTAGTTTAAAATGCGGGTCGCAGCCGCAAATTCAACAGCGTTTCTTGCCGCAATCTACCTCGACCGATATAATCCCGCTTCTTCGGGAATAGGGTGGAGCTTATGCAGCGGGTCCTGGTGGCGAATCGCAGCGAGATCGCCATCCGCGTTTTCCGTGCCGCCGCGGAGCTCGGAATCAAGACCGTCGCCGTCTTCGCGTGGGAGGACCGCTTCTCGCTCCACCGCTTCAAGGCCGACGAGGCCTACCAGATCGGACACGGCAAGGGTCCCGTCGCCGCCTACCTCGACATCCAGAGCATCGTCGACCTCGCCAAGCGCGTGAAGGTCGATGCGATCCATCCCGGCTACGGCTTCCTCTCCGAGAACGCGAACTTCGCCCGCGCCTGCCGCGATGCGGGCGTCACCTTCATCGGGCCGCCGCCCGAGGTGCTGGAGCTGTTCGGCGACAAGGTCGCCGCGCGCAAGCTCGCGATCGAGACGGGACTCCCGGTGCTCCCGGGCACCGACGGCCCCGTCAAGGCGGGCCCCGGCCTGAAGAAGGAGGCCAAGCGCATCGGCTTCCCGCTCATCATGAAGGCCAGCTTCGGCGGCGGCGGCCGCGGCATGCGCGTCGTCCACAAGGCCGACGAGCTCGAGGGGCTGCTCGCGGAGGCGAGCCGCGAGGCGGGCTCCGCGTTCGGCAACGACGCCGTCTTCCTCGAACGGTATGTCCCCCGCGCGAAGCACATCGAGGTCCAGGTCCTCGGCGACACGCACGGGGAGATCGTCCACCTCTGGGAGCGCGACTGCTCCGTGCAGCGCCGCCATCAGAAGGTCGTCGAGCTCGCGCCCGCGCCGAACCTCGACCCGCAGCTCCGCCAGGCGCTCGCCAACGCCGCCGTCGCCCTCGTCTCGAAGGCGAAGCTCGTCAACGCGGCGACGGTCGAGTTCCTGGTCGACGTCGACCGCAACGAGTTCTACTTCATCGAGGTCAACCCGCGCATCCAGGTCGAGCACACGGTCACCGAGATGGTGACGGGCATCGACCTCGTGCGCTCGCAGATCCTGATCGCGCAGGGGCTCCCGATGCACGAGCCGCCGGTCGGGATCCCCCCGCAGGACAAGATCGAGACGCGCGGTTATGCGATGCAGTGCCGCGTGACGACCGAGGACCCGGAGAACAAGTTCACCCCGGACATCGGCCGCCTCACGCACTACCGCTCGCCCGCCGGCTTCGGCATCCGCCTGGACGGCGGCACCGCGTACAGCGGCGCCGTGATCACCCCGTATTACGATTCACTGCTCGTGAAGGTGACGGCCTGGGCGCCGACGTTCGACCAGACGATCCGGCGCATGGACCGCGCCCTCCGCGAGTTCCGCGTGCGCGGCGTCAAGGTCAACATCCCGTTCCTCGAGAACGTCCTGCTCCATCCGAACTTCGTCGCGGGGAACGCGACGACGACGTTCATCGACTCGACGCCCGAGCTCGTCCGCTGGAACCCGAAGAAGGACCGAGCGACGAAGGTCCTCACGTTCCTCGCCGACGTGATCGTGAACGGCAATCCCGAAGTGAAGGGGCGCACCGACGCGCGCGTACTCCCGGAGCCCGAGACCCCCATCGTCGATCCGCACTCGACGATCCCGCCGGGCACGCGCGACAAGTTCAAGGAGCTCGGCCCCGAGAAGTTCGCGCGCTGGATCCAGTCGCAGCAGGTCCTGCTGATGACGGACACCACGTTCCGCGACGCCCACCAGTCGCTGCTCGCCACGCGGGTCCGCTCGATCGACCTGCTCCGCATCGCCCCCTACGTCGCGCGCACGCTCTCCGACCTCTTCAGCATCGAGATGTGGGGCGGCGCGACGTTCGACTCGGCGATGCGCTTCCTCAAGGAGGACCCCTGGGAGCGCCTGAACCTCCTGCGTGCGGAGATCCCGAACGTCCTCTTCCAGATGCTGCTCCGCGCCGGCAACGCGGTGGGCTACACGAACTATCCGGACTCCGTCGTGGCCGCCTTCGTCAAGACGGCCGCCGCGAACGGGATCGACGTCTTCCGCGTCTTCGACTGCTTCAACTGGATCGAGAACATGCGTCCGTCGCTCGAGGCCGTGCTCGAGACGGGCCGGATCTGCGAGGGCGCGATCTGCTATACGGGCGATCTGCTCGACCCGAAACGCGACAAGTATCCGCTGGAGTACTACGTCAAAGCGGCCAAGCAGCTCGAGAAGATCGGCGTCCACATCCTCGGCATCAAGGACATGGCCGGCCTCTGCAA
>DASQOM010000311.1:0-4932 GCA_035644495.1 Planctomycetota bacterium
CAGGCCGGGCTTCACCTTCCGCGCCAGCAGGATCGTGTCCAGGGCGGGCATCGCCAGCTTGGCCATCCCCGCCCGGCCGAACTCGCTGTTGAGGAAGGCGACGTCGAACTCGGCGTTCTGGGCCACCAGGATGCTGCCCGCCATGAACTTCCGGAGATCGCCCGCGATCTTGTCGAAGGCGGGGGCGTCCTTCAGCATCTCGTCCGTGATGCCGTTCTTCGACCGCGCCGCCTCCGGCATCGGTCTCCCCGGCTGGATCATGGAGTGGAAGCGGGCATCCTCCTTGCCCCCCACCAGGCGGATCGCCCCCACCTCGACGACCCGGTCCTCCGCCGGAAGCAGGCCGGTCGTTTCGACGTCGAGGATGACGAAGGGGGAGGTTTTGGGGTCCAGCATGGCGGGACATCGTATCGGGGCGGCGGGGATTCCGCCAGAAGAAACGCCGGTTGTCGCCTCCCTGTCCTTCCCGTATAATTCGCGGCACGCGTGGAGAAGTCAACCGTCGAGCGAAGCCTCGACGCTTCGATAAAGGACGGCGCCGCATATAACGTCATGGTGGGGCTCGGGGAGCTCTACGTCGGGGCCTGCGCCGTCTTCCTCGGAGCGTCGGATACCCTCGTCGCTTTGCTGTCCACGGTCCCCATCTTCCTCGGCTCCTGCGCCCAGCTCCTGACGCCGCACCTCATCGACCGCACCTTCCGCCGCCGGCCCTGGTACATGCTCGGCGCCATTCTCCAGACCCTGACCTGGATCCCGATGATCGCCGCCGTCTTCGTCGACCGCCACCTGGGCTTCTGGCTGCTCCTGGGCGGCTTCGTGCTCTACTACATGGCCCTCCAGTTCACCGCTCCCGCCTGGCTGAGCGTCATGGGCGACCTGGTCGCGCCCGAGCTCCGCGGGCGCTTTTTCGCCCGGCGCACGGCCTTCGCCATCTGCCTCCAGTTCGTCGCCGGCGTCGCGGCAGGGTTCGGCCTGTGGCACTACAAGGCCCACGGACTGGAATCCTGGGGCTACGCGACCGTCTTCGGAGGAGCCCTCCTGGCGCGCTTCGCCTCGGCCTATTACCTGTCCCGCATGGCGGAGCCCCCCTACAGCCCCCGCGGGGACGAAACCTTCACCTTATGGATGTTCCTCCGGCGCCTCCCGCAATCCAACTTCGCCAAGTTCGTTCTCTTTGTCGGCTGCCTGACCGCCTCCGCGCAGTTCGTCGGCTGCCTGTTCCCCCTTTACTGGCTCCGGACCCTCCACTATCCCTACTGGTGGAAGTACACCGCCTGCATCAGCGTCATCATCGCCGTCCAGATCCCCGCGCTGCTCTTCTGGGGGCGCATGGCCGACCGCTACGGCAACAAGAGGGTCCTGGGGGTCACGTCGGTCGCGATCGCCGTCCTGCCGGCCCTCTGGCTGCTCTCGAGGCACGTCGCGCTGGCGATCTTCCTCCAGATGTGGTCGGGCTTCTTCTGGTCGGGCTTCAACCAGAGCGTGCAGAACTTTCTGCTGGACGCCGTCAGCCCGCCCAAGCGGGCGCGCTGCAACGCCTACCTCAGCCTGATGACGAACTTCGGCCTGCTGGTGGGCGGCGTCTCGGGCGCGATCGCGATCAACTTCATCCCGACCACGATCGGCCCGCTCCACTTCCTGTACCCGTTCTGGACCATGCTGGCGATTTCCTTCCTCGCGCGCTCGGTCGTCGTGCTCATCTTCCTCCCCCGGTTCCGGGAGGTGCGCGACGTCCCCAAGATCGGGGTCGTCGACATGCTGTATACGTCGATTCTCGACACGGCCGAGAGCGCGACGAACCTGATGGCGGGACTTGTGCAGCGCGGCGGCCGCGAGTAGCGGGCGCCGGGAATTTTGCTTGCGTCCGATCCGGACCGCGACTACTCTGAGGGCGTCATGAATTCGCTGGTCGAGATCCTGGCGTGCCCCCTCTGCAAGATGGGCATGGACGAGCTCCAGGCCCGCGCGATGGAGTACAGCATCTACCTCATGCTGGGGATGATCTACTCGCTGATGGGGATCATCGGCTTCAAGGTCGTCCGCATGATGACTCGCGAGGAGCGCGAGATGAAGCAGAAGGAAGCGGCCGCCGCAAAGGCTGTCGCCAAGGCTCCCGTCGAAGAGACGGTCTCCTCCCGCTAGCGCCGCTTCAGCGGCAGCGCAGCAGGGTCATGATCGCGAACGACGTCCCCCACGGCTTCCCGTAATCATAGAGATGGAAATCCCACCACGAGCCGTCCGGCTCCTGGTGCGGGAGGATGACGGACTTCAGCTGCTCGCGGTAATCGGACTTGTCCGCGAGCCCCTCGATCAGCTTCGCGGCATAGTAGTGCCCGAAGTAGTAGTAATACCCCGCCGTGAAGTACCAGGCCTCGTGCGGCATCAGCCGCTTGCGGCCGATCTCGATGAAGCGGTGCTCGCGGAAGAGCCGGTCGAGTCCTTCGCGGATCTCCTTCTCGCCGATGCCGTCCTGTTTCCACAGGTCCAGCGCATAGTGCCCCGACTGGGTCCGCCCCAGGCTTCCGTTGCCCCGGTTCGCGAGATGCCGCGGGCTGTAGCGGAAGTCGCTCCCGTATAAGAAGCTTCCATCGGGGTTCCTCATCTCCCTGAGCCGCGACAGGGCGTGGCGGACCAGGGATTCGGGCGCGGGCAGGCCGGCGTCGCGCGCCTGGCGCAGGGCGACCAGCCCCGCGGCCGTCGCAAAACTGACCGGCTCCATCGAGGGCTTCTCCGTCCCGTAAACGAAGTCGTAGTAGTTCCATCCCCCGACGTAGGTTTCGTAGGTCTCCAGCCACTTCAGGTGGCGCATCGCGCCGTCCTTGTAGGCCTCGACCTTGTCTTCCTTCCACGCGCGGGCCAGCGCCTCCAGCCCGTAGATATGCGCCCAGATGTTGTAGATCTCCATCCGGTTCGCCCGGCGGGCGCCGTCGTAGGACGACAGGTACGCGAGCCCCTTCTTCGACGCCGACCGCTCGCCGGTCTCGCGCAGCGCCATGACGCAAAGCGCCGTGGTGCCGACCCGGAACGCGTCGTGCGATCCGGGAACCGAGGCGAGCACGTCGAAGTCGCTCGTGTCCTTGCCCTGGCCCCAGGAGCCGTCGGGGCTCTGGGTGGAGGTCAGGTACTCCACGCCCTCCTCGATGGCGTCCTCGAGCGATCGCTCATGGACGGTCTCGATGGGCGGGCCGGCGCAGCCGGCGAGCAGGATCAGGACGAAGGAGATTCGCTTCATTTGGGCGCGGGGATTTTCTCGCCGGGCTCGAGGCCCGCCTTGATCTGGGTCATCTTGCCGTCGGTCTTGCCCACCGTCAGCTCGCGCGGCGCCGTTTTCCCGTCCTTCGCGCAGACATTCAGCGTGACCTTGCCGCCCTGGGCGGCGACCGCGTGGGCGGGGACGAGGACGACGTCCATCAGTTCCTTGCCTCGGATCGTCGCCTTGCCCTTCATGCCGGGGAGCAGCTCGGCCGGCGGCTGCTGGAAGTCGATCCGGAGCTCGTAGCCCTTCTGGGCGACGACCATCGACTTGGTCCGGATCGTCCCCTCGGTCTTCGTATCGGGCGCCGACGCGGGCGCGACCATCGCCTCCAGCCCCGGGGTGACGTCGAAGTAGTCGGCTTCGGCCAGGTCGGCCCGGACGCGCGTGGCGGGGGCGCAGACGGTCAGGAGAACCTGACCGGCCGGGACCTTTTCCCCGGCGACGAGGAGCGGCGTGATCTGTTCGCTGGTCCAGGTCCCGTGCTGATACTGTCCGTAATAGACGCGGCCGTCCATCGCGGCGCGCACCGTGAAGGTTTCGAGGTCGCGTTTCAGCTTCGCGGCCTGCTCCTCGAGCAGGGCAAGCGCGGTCTTCGCCTTATGGGCCTCGACGTCGCGCTGGACGCGGCTCAGCATCTGGGCGGACTTCAGGAGTTCGAGCGCGTTCTTCGCGGTGTCGACCTGAGTCGCCAGGGCCTGGCGCTGCTGGGGATACTTCACGTTCTTGACGTTCCCCAGCTCAACGCGGCCCATATCGAGGCTGATCTTGATGCGGTCGATGTTCCGCCTGGCGCGGCGGACGACGATCTCGGACGTCGCGTTGGTGAGCTCCTCGGACTTGTACATTTTCTCGAGCTGGGCGAGCTCCTCGGTCTGGTCGTTGAGCGCGTCCTCCATGAACTTCACGTTGAGCTCGACCGCGGCGACCATATGGCGGCCGTCCACCTCCTCGAACGCCTTCAGGTTGGTGCCGGCGTCCTTATAGGCGTTCTCGGCCTGGAGCAGGGCGAGCGCGTCGCCCTTCGCGCCGAGCTCGAGATCCGCCTGCTGCTTGTCATTCGTCGCGCGCGCGAGGCGGAGGTCGACGTCGGCCGCGGCGATCAGCTTCTCGATCGGGGCGCGGTCGAGGGTGAGGAGGACGTCGCCCTTCTTGACGAGATCCGCGGCGGAGACAGCCTTCTGGACGGTCAGCTCGCCCTGGTAGGCCTCGAGCTTGAGCTTGGTCTCGCTGCTCTCGACGGCCTCATAGGTCGCCTCGAGTTCGTAGAGCGGCGTGAGATTGCCCTTCCTGGCGGCGACCAGCTCCTCGCCGTCCTCGGCGGGCTTCTCTTTGGTCGGCGCCGGCTTGTCCTGGAGCGCGGCGAGGCAGAGCAGCGAAGTGATGGCGGCGAGACGCAGCATGAAGGCCCCCCTATTCTTGAGTCGCGCGGATTGTAGCACCCGCGGCGGGCGGGGCTTCCAGATATAGGACGCCCCGGGAGAGCCTCGCGTGAGGAGGATTGGCGGCTGGTCCCGCTGCCTAAGGAGCCGCGTTCGGATCGGGCGGGGGCAGCTTCAAGGCGAGGAGATTCCGGACGCTTTCCGTCAGGTCGTCGTCCGAATAGGGCGCGCAAAGCAGGTCGTCCGCGCCCGGATCCAAGGGAGCGATGGCGCTGGCCGGGTCGGGGAAGTCGTACA
>DASQOM010000312.1:0-15242 GCA_035644495.1 Planctomycetota bacterium
GACCCGGGTCCAGATGGCGACGTAGGCGCGCAGCCGCTGGCGGGCATCGCCCGACTCGCGCTCGAGCCCCTCGAGGGCGGCCAGGAACGTCTCGCGGTAGCGGGCCACGAGGCGCTTTCCCAGGTCCGTCTTCGACGGGAAGTGGTAGTGGACGGACGCGTTGCGGATCCGGAGCTCGGACGAGATGTCCGAGTAGCTGAAGCCGTTGTAGCCGCGCGTCTGCACGAGACGCTCGGCGACGTTCAGGATCCTTCCGGCGGTGGGGGCGGCGATGACGGCCATGGCGCTAATTTAGCATCTTCTCCGGGATGCGCGCAAAAAAATCTTGCCTCCCTACTGACTGATAGGTAAGGTTTCGGATAGATCGAATAGGGAGGAATCATGAAGCGACTGCTGACCCTCGGGATCCTGATCGCGGCCGCCGGGTGCGCGGCCCAGTCCACGCCCGCGGCGCCCGCCGCGAAGTCCGAGCCGCCCGCCTTCGAGATGGCGGGCTCGCGCATCATCGGCTGCTGCTGCGGCGCGCCCTGCCCGTGCCGGATCAACAAGAAGCCGATGCAGTGCCACGGCTGCGACCACACCGACGCCGTCCACATCGACCGCGGCCACGTCGGGCCCGTCGACATGAGTGGCGTCAACTGGGTCGTCGTCGGCCGCGGCTTCGGCGAGAAGACGGAGCTGAACTGGGTGGTCGTCTACCTCGACGAGAAGGCCACGCCCGAGCAGGAGAAGGCGCTCGGCGACATGCTCAGCGGCGACCTGAAGGCCTGGGGCCCGAAGGCGAAGCACCTGGCCGGCGAGTTCAAGGGCATGAAGCGAGCGAAGATCACCTACACGGTCTCGGCCGACAAGATGGAATACTCGGCGAAGATCGACGGCATCCTCGACCTCCGCGTCCGCGCCCACGTCAACCCCGGCCACAAGGATCCGGTCGTCTCGACGGGCATCATGGACGCCTTCGGGGACCGCTTCGTGCACGCCGACTGCATCACGCACAAGTACCAGGACGCCCAGCTCAAGTACGAGTGGGACCTGACGGGCCGCCAATCGAACTTCGCGGAATTCGTCCTGAACCCGGAGCGGGTCGCGAAGGGCGCGATCGGCTGGGGCTGCTGGACCGCGCACTCGGAGTACAACGACAAGGAGCCCTATCAGGAGCAGCTGATCGGGCAGGAGAAGAAGTAGAAAACCATCCGCATTCCGGGAAAGGCCGCCTTCGGGCGGCCTTTTCTTTTTCCCCGGGAGAGGGGAATAAAACTGCGACCGACCCCCGTTAAATGTCGTATTAAGGGCGGTAGCTGGGGATTCCATTCGAGCCTGAAGACTCTCTCGTCTTGATTCACGGTATATCTCTCACGTTGAAGGAGGAAGGCCCATGAAGGTCGCCCTGTCGATTGCGCTGCTGCTGGTGCTGGCGCCGGCCGCGGATCTGGAACTCGGCAAACCCGTCGGCGACGTCGCCCTCGGCAAGGACAGCCTCGCCGCCCTGACCAAGGAGGGCAAGATCGTGGCCGTCTACTTCTGGTCGTCGGACTGCCCCTACGGCCCGCCCAACTACGAGAACATCAAGAAGGTCGACTCCACCTATGCCGACAACGCCAAGGTGAAGATCGTCATCGTCTCCTCGTTCGGCGAGCCCGAGGCCAAGGCCACCGCGTGGGCGAAGGACTCCGGCATCAAGGGCTCCTTCCTCTTCGACGGCGACAAGCACCTCGCCAAGCACTTCAATCCCAAGAAGGTCAACGCGACCTTCGTGATCGACGCGAAGGGCAACCTGGTCTACCGCGGCGGCATCTCCAACGACAGCCAGAACCTGCTGTTCGAGGCGATCAAGGCCGTGCTCGACGGCAAGGAACCGCCCAAGAGCGACCAGAAGTTCGAAGGCTGCGGGATCCGCGCGTCCTAGTTTCCAGCGTATAATCGAACGGGAGGGCGCTCCGGCCGGGGCGCCCTCCCGATTTCGTTTCCGGAGGAGCCCGATGATCCGCACCCTTCTCGCGCTCGCGCTCCTGGCCGCCGTCCAGGACCCCAGGCCCCAGTTCCCGCTCCTCGACCAGCCCCTCAAGGACTTCAAGCTCCGGGATCTCACCCGGGACGCCGAGACCTGGATCTCCCTGTCGGATTACAAGGGGAAGAAGACCGTCGTCCTCATCTTCACCAGCTACAACTGCGACGCCTGCGGCGACTACGAGAACCGCATGCTCAAGATCATCAAGGATTTCGAGGGGAAGGACGTCGTCTTCCTCGGGGTGCGAAGCAGCGCGGAAGACGACGCCTCCGGCATGCGCAAGTACGCCGTCGAAAAGGGCTTCAAGATCTCCTTCCTCGACGATCCGAAGAACGTCCTCGCGGATTACCTCGACGTGCTCGTCACCCCCACCTTCTATGTGATTGATCCCAAGGGCGTCCTGAGGTATCGTGGGGCCCTCGACGAATCGCTCAAGGAGAGCCGCGCCAAGCAGACCTGGCTGCGCGACGCCCTCCAGGCGGTCCTCGAGGGCAAAGAGGTCGCGCTGAAGTCGACCAAGATCATCGGCTGCCACATGCCCCGGGTGGAGCCGGGCAAGTGAGCGGATCGGGCGCTAGGGAGATCATTCAATGAGCAATGTGGCAGCCGTGACCGACGCGAACTGGGAGACGGAAGTAGCCAAGTCGCCGCTTCCCGTCCTCGTGGACTTTCACGCGACTTGGTGCGGACCTTGTAAGGTTCTTTCCCCCGTCGTCGACGAGATCGCGGGCGACATGAAGGGCAAGGTCAAGGTCGTGAAGTGCGACGTCGACGAGGCCCAGGACACGGCGGCCTCGCTCGGCATCCTCTCGGTGCCGACGCTCGTCCTCTTCCAGGGCGGCAAGGAAGTGAAGCGCCGGGTCGGCGCCGGCCCCAAGGCCCAGATCGTCAAGGACCTGCTGGGCTAAACCGAGAGCAGGACCAGGTCGAGTCCGCGGGCGCGGATCGGATCGAGGATCGGACCCGCCCCCAGACCCTTAAGGACGTCGCGGTCGACCCCTCCCCATCGGACCCGTTCCCCGTCGGACTCCAGCCCGAACAGGGGACGGGGGAAGAATCCCGAGAGCGCCGGCGGCAGCGACAGTGCCGGGAAGATCTCTGCCGCATATCCTTCCAGGATCGAGCCGAACGCCAGCGAGAGGACGCGGTCGGCCTTGTCCAGGTCGGTGGTCGCGAACGCCTGACGGACGGACCTCCGCTCGCCCGGCTCGCCCAGGACGAGCCCGGTCACCGCCCGCTTCCACTCCTTGACCAGCCCCAGGCTCTCCACGGACGGCGGCGTCGACCGGAGCACCTGCTCGCAGAAGCGCTCCTCCCCCGAGCCGAGCATGGCCTGGAACCGGGGAAGATCGAGCGCACAGGGGCGAACCATCGGCGTCATGGATCCTATCTTACACGGCGGGCGGCGGGCCGGCGGCCAATGGCCCGAGGAGGTCCCCCCGGATCGCGCTCCTGGCGATCGCGCTGCTCTCCGTGGCGCTGGGCGTCCTCCGGGCGTTCCACGAAATGGGACCCGACCGCGAGGCGATCCGCGCGGAGCTCGCCCTCGAGATCCAGAAGCTCGATGCCCGCCCGGAGGGACCACCGCCTCGAAGAGCTGCTGGCCGTCGAAGGCGATAAGGTCCACGCGCGCGGCCTATAACTCCGCCTGGAGAATCTGCACGGTCCGGCACACCAGGCCGTCCGCGTCGCCGCCACCGCCGCCGCGCGAAAAGCGGTCCAGCCCTTCCTGGCCCGCTGTGCCGACCTGTCGCAGATCCCCCCCTTCGGAGTTGCAGACGATCTCCGACGAAGCCCGTGCCCTTCTGGATTCCTACGGAGCCGGCCGCTATGGGCCGGCATTGCGCGAGGTCCAGCAGCGTCTGCTGGAAGCCGTCAGGAAACTCGAGGTCCATCAGGACATCCCCCAGCGGATCCTGGCCGCGCAGGCGCTGGAGCGCGCGCTGCCGGACTTCAAGGGCCTCCCCGAGGCCGGGCGGATCGAGGCGCGGCTGCGTCGCGCCCGCGGTCCCTGAGGGAGTCCGCGTACTCGAGGGCCGCGCGGCCCTCGGGCGTCAGCGTCGTGCCGCCCCCGCCGTTGCCGCCGTGAACGCGCTGGACGAGCGGGCTTCCCCACGCGCGGTTGATCGACTTCACCCAGAGCCACGCCGTCCGGTACGTGATCCTGAGCTCGCGGCAGGCGCCGCTCATCGACCCCATCCGGTCCACCGCCCGCAGGAACTTGAGCTTCTCCGGCGGCACGTCGCCCTTCCTCCCCACCAGCGTGACCTTATAGCGCTTGCGCGACGGCGTCTCGGGCACGATCGCCGTCGCCTTCAGGATCGCATAGAGCGCGCTGCCGCGCTCGAGGCGGAGCCGCTGCTGCGAGCCCCGCGTGATCATCGACACGAGCGGGAAGCCGACATTGACGGTGACGTAGACGCCCTCCGGCACCCGCTGCAGCGCGCTCACGTAGCCCGGCAGCACGTTTCGGGCGCTGATCGTCCCCGGATGCCCGGACGCCAGCAGGACGTCCTCGGGTCGGATCCCGACGACGACCCGCTGCCCCTTGCGCACCCCCGGCCAGAGCCGCGCCGCCAGCAGCCCGCCGGAGATGCGCAGCCACGCGACCGTATCGACCGCGTCGCAACGCTGGACCGTCGCCTGGAAGCGGTTCATGCCCCGTCCCTTCCCTCCCGGCCGACGACTCGGCCCGCCTCGATCCGCAGCAAGCGGTTGGTCAGCTCCGCGACCTCGTCGGCCCGGTGGCTCACCAGGATCATTGGTAACCCGGTCCGCCGTTTCAAGTCGCGGATCAGGCCCATCGTCTCCCGGCGCCGCCCCTCGTCCAGCCCCGACATCGGCTCGTCCAGCAGCAGGAGGCGCGGACGCGAGAGGATCGCGCGCCCCAGCGCCACCCTCCGGCGCTCGCCGCCGCTGAGGTTCCGGGGCATGCGGTCCAGCAGCGACTCGATCCCCAGCGCGGACGGAACGTCGTCGAGCGACGTCGCGCGCGGACTATACAGGAGATTCCTCCGCACGCTGAGGTGCGGGAACAGCGCCGCGTCCTGCGGGACGTAGCCGATCTCCCGCCGCTCCGGCGGCAGCGTCGAGAGGTCCCGGCCGTCGACCACGACCCGCGCCCCCGACTCGAGGCCCGCGATCACCTGCAGAAGCGTCGACTTCCCGCTTCCGCTCGGCCCGACCACGCCCAGCGCGTCCGCGTCGCAGCGCTCGGACATCTCGAGCGTGAACCCCGACGCTCGCCGGATCGAGACCGCGACTTCGAGCTTCATCGGTCGAGCTCCAGACGGCGCTGGTGCCGGCGATCGAGGGTCCGCGCGAGGACGACGCAGACAAAGCAGAGGACGACGGAGGCCGCGACGAGCCCCCCGATCCGTCCCTCGCCGCCGGGCGCATCCAGCTCGCCGTAGATCGCGAGCGGAATGGTCTCCGTCTCGCCCGGGATCCGGCCCGCGAGGATGATCGTCGCGCCGAATTCGCCGAGCCCGCGGGCGAACGACACGGCCGCGCCCGCGAGGATGCCCGGCCACGCGAGCGGCAGGGTGATGCGGAAGAAGGTCCGGACCGGCGGGCACCCCAGGGTTCGGGAGGCCTGCTCCAGCCGCGGATCGACCGCCTTCATCGCGAGCGCGACGGCCTGGACGAAGAGCGGGAAGCCCACGACCGCGGCGGCGACGACCGCGCCGAGCCAGTGGAAGGCGACCGGGCAGTGCAACGCCACCAGCGCGCGGCCCACGGCGCCCCGCGGGGAGAAGATTTTCAGCAGGAGATATCCGACGACGACCGGCGGCAGCACGAGGGGCATCATCACGAGGGTATGGACCAGTCCGCGGACGGCCGAGCGGGAGCGTTCGAGGAACCAGGCGACGCCGACGGCCGGGACGAGGCTGAACAGGGTCGCCGCGAATCCGACGGCCAGCGAGAGCGGGACCGCGCTCACGGCAGATCGGCGAAGCCGCGCTTGCGCGCGATCTCCTTCGCCCAGGGGTCCTTCAGCGCGTCCGTGAAGGCCTTTCCGTCCTTCGTCAGCAGGCCGGCCGAATACAGGATTTTCCGATGGCTCTCCGGCGGGAACGTGTGCGCGACGCGGACGCCGGGGTCGACGGCCGCATCGGTGGCGTAAACGATGCCCGCCTGCGCGCCGCCCTGGGAGACCTTCGAAAGCACGTCGCGGACGTTTCCCCCGTAGATCGTCCGCTCCGGAATCGGGGCCTTCGAAAAGGCCAGCGCCGCCCTGCCGTATATTCCCGCAGGCACCTGGTCGCCGCCCAGCGCGAGGCTCTCGAGCTTCATCAGGTCGGGATCCTTCGCATCCTTCGCGACGACGAGGACGAGCCGGTTCGAGAGCCAGTCGAAACGCTCGAGGATCTTGAGCGGGTCGAGCCATTCGGGCGCGGCCGTGATGAAGACGTCGGCCGGGGCGCCCTCATGGATCTGGCGCGAGAGCGTCGAGGACGCCTCGAACTGGAACTGCGCCGTCGGACCCCCGCGCTTCACGCTCTCGGCCGCGATGTCGGTGAGCAGCTCCCTCAGGCTTGCCGCGGCGAAGACCCGGACCGGCTTCGGCGGCGCGGCCGGGACGGGCGGCGCCGCCTTCCCGCAGCCCCCTGCCAGGAGCAGGGCGCCCAGCGTTAACACATTCTTAATAGTTCTTGTCATCGATATGTACTCGAGTATATGTTGCTCCGCGGTTTCCCTGAAGGAGAATCTCATGAGCGCCCTCCTCGCCTTCCTGCTGGTCTTCGTCCAGGACTCCGACGCCGAGCGGCTCCGCAAGCTCGAGGAGACGGTGAAGAAGCAGCAGTCGGAGATCGACGAGCTGAAGAAGAAGCAGGACTCGCCCGCGGCCGCCGCTCCCTTCACCGCGAGCCTCCAGGACGGACTCCGTTTCAGGACCGCCGACGGAAACGTCGACCTGCACGCCGGCGGCCGGTTCCAGGAGCACTGGCGCGTCATCCTCGACCGCCCCGACGGAGCCGCCCCCGCCGCAGCGAATCAGCGGACCACCCCCGACACCTTTCTGATCCGCGCGGCGCGGCTGCAGATCGACGGGACTTTCTACAAGGACTACGGGTTCGTCGTGGAGAGCGACTTCCCGTCGCAGTCGGCCGTCTCCGGAACCGCCACCCCGACGCTGCAGAAAGCCTATGTGGAGTGGAAGCGCTGGGCGGAGTTCAGCCTGCGTTTCGGCCAGTTCAAGGCTCCGCAGAGCCAGGAGGAGCTGTGCAGCCTGCTCTTCACGGAGTTCAATGAGCGCTCGATCCTGTCGCGCTTCGTCCCCTCCTACGACATCGGCCTCCAGGCCCAGGGGAGGCTCTTCGAAAACGTCGTCGCCTACCAGGCGGCGATCACCAACGGGCGGAGCCACCTCGAGAATGCCGGCCGCCTCCGGAACGACGACAACGACGAGAAGGAGTACCTGGGCCGCGTGACCGTATCGCCCTTCGTCACGGACAAGGACTCGGTCTTCGCCGGTCTGCGCCTCGGGATCTACGGCTCGTCCACCGACGTGGACAATGTCGCGATGTCGCCCGCCGCGACCTCGAATGCTTTCGACATCGTGACGCCGGAGCTGGGGGTGCTCATGCTCGATCCGACCGGCGGCCTGCTCGACGGCCATCGCCGCCGCCTGGGGACCGAATTCTCCTACAGCATCGGCCCGGTCGGATTGCGCTCGGAATATCTCTGGCGCCGGGACGGGATGGTCAATGTCCCCCGCACGGTCGACACCGACGTCCGGACGCAGGCCTGGTATGCGGCGGTCTCCTGGATCCTGACCGGCGAGGACAAGCTCTTCGAGAACCGGATCATGCCGGCGGGCGACTGGGGCGCGGTCGAAGTGGCGTTCCGCGTGGCGGGCTGCAAGATCGGCGACAATATCAGCCAGGTGTTCACGCCCGCGACGCTGGCCGGTCAGAGCACGCGCCTGACCTCGTACACGTTCGGGATCAACTGGTGGGTCACGCGCCAGCTTCGGGTCTCCTTCGACGCGATCAGCGAGGACTACCACACCGACATCGCGTTCGGGAACGGAGTGAACAAGGACAACCTGTACGGGTTCCTCACCCGCTTCCAGATCGACTTCTAGAGCACGGTGACCGGCACGCGGTGCCAGCCGTTGTAGAGGTAGCCCAGGAGGTTCCAGGGCGCCGTTCCGGGCTGCGTCTTTCCCCGGGCGTCGACCGCGCGGACGACCAGCGTCGCCGCTCCGGCGGCCAGCTCGAGCGTGGCCCGCCACAGCCGCCAGGCGAAGGGCGCCTCGTTCCCGGTCAGCTCCGCGGCCGTCCACGTCGAGCCCCCGTCGCCGGAGACCTGCACCGACGCGATGGCCGCGCCTTCCTCGCCGGAGGGGACTGCATAGCCGGCCAGCTCGACGCGGCCCGCGCGGATCGACCCGCCCGCCCGCGGCCGGCAGATCACCGAGCTGAGGACGCCTTCGCCGATCGGGTCGACGGTCGCGGGCTTGATCGTCTCCGCGGTCGCGTCGGGCGGATATACCTTGTAAGCACGCGCGACGAACACGTTCTCCGACGGACGGTCCGCGACGACGATGCGGCCCAGCCACTTCACGCTGCGCGCCCCGATATGGCCGGGAATCACCGCCCGCACCGGATAGCCGTGCTCGCGCGGCAGCGGCAGGCCGTTCATCTCGAGCGCCAGCATCGACTCGGGCTTCATCGCCTTCTCGAGCGGCACCGTGCCGCCGAACAGCGTCTGGCGGTCCTGCAGGGTCACCGCGTCGAGCCCCTCCAGCCACACGTGTTTCGCCGCGGGCTTGAGGCCCGACCTCGCCAGCACCGCGCCCAGGGCCGGCCCTCGCCATTCCGCGGTGCCGACGGCGCCGGCCTCCCACGGAATCCCCTCGACCCTCCTGGCCTGGTCGTGCTCGCTCTTCCGGTTCTCCGCGCAATGCAGCGTCGACACGGCCGTCGCCTTCGGCATCCGCTCCAGGTCCCCCATCCGGAGCAGCAGCGGACGCTCCACCAGGCCTTCCACGGTGAGCGCGTAGGCGTCGGGATCGATCTCCGGCGTCGTCCCGTGCGACCGGATGTAGAAGTGGCGGTACGGGGTGATCCAGGCCGAGGCCAGCTTGTCGACGCGGGGCTCGGCATTATGGGGCGAGACCGAGTGGACGATCAGGTCCTTCGAGCCGCTGTCGGAGCCCTGGAACAGGGAGCAGCCGAGCGGGGCCGCCAGCCCGGACGCGGCGGCGGCTCTGAGAAGATCGCGGCGGGTGAGGGCCACGGAGGCATTTCACCATGGCGGCGGGCGGGGCGTCCAGCTACTGCGCGTCTTTGTAGGTGAATTCGATCTTCTTGGTCTCGCCCGAGGCCACCGTCACCGTGACGCGGCCCGAGCACTCGAAGCGCGTCGATTCGTGCAGTGTCGCGATCTCGTACTCGCCGGGCGGCAGCCCCCGGAGCGTGAACGCCCCGTCCGGCCCGGTGACCGCATAATAGGGGTGCTCCATGACGTGGACGTAGGCCACCATCCACGGATGCATGAAGCAGCGGAAGTCGGCCTTGAACTCGCAGTTCTGGAAGACCTTCTCAATCGTGGCGCCCTTGACCGACATGCCCTCGTTGAAGGACTTGTTCGTCCGCAGGTTCGCCATCACGTTGTGCAGCGTCGCGTCGCTATTGCGCACCTGCAGGGTCTGGCCGACCATGACGCCGACCACGCGGGGCGTATACACGCAGCCCACCTGGTCGAGCACCGCGGGCTCCTTCGGCGGGGCGAACTTCCTCCCCTCCAGGCCCTTTGAGACGTAGACCAGCACGTTCCCGAACGTGTCCGCGTCGCCGTTCTTCCCGAAGACCCACTTCTCATCCATGGGCGGCTCGCCCTTGCAGTGCTCGTTGCAATAAGCGTTGCCGGTCATGACCGACAGCGGCTTCCGCTCGGGCTGCTTCCCCGTGAACTTCACGAGACCGGTGACGGTCCCGCCGGCGTCCTCCACCCCGCCGACGTTGGCGCAGGGCTTCTTGTCGCCGTCGCCCGCGAAGACCGGGCTCAGGAGTCCCGCCGCCAGGACCAGGGCGCCCAGGTGCTGCTTCATAAGGTGTTGTACGACGCTGGGGTCACTGCAGCGGCGCGGTTGCGGCACCCGCCGGAACCTTGTCCGCCGCCACGACCTTCCAGACTGTGCCGCGGGCCTGCTCGAACGGGTTCCACACGCCGTACTGGCTGGCCGCGTCGGTGATATACAGATTGCCCTGCTCGTCCTCGCCGCCCGAGGTGAAGTGCAGCTTCGTGTGCAGCAGCTGCTGCAGCTGCCACTTCCCCGCCTCCTTGCGCAGGCCCCAGAGGCGGCCCGTGCCCCAGTCGCCGACGAAATAGACGCCGTCGAGCGACGGGAACTCGGAGCCGCGGTAGACGCCCGCGCCGATCACGCAGATGCCGTCCGTCGCATGGCTGTATTCGGCCACGGGCAGCACGCCGACCGGCAGCCACTTCTTGCCGGACTTCTCGAGCTCCAGCGGAAACGGGTGCACGCCGCACATCTTGTTCCAGCCGTAGTCCTCGCCGCCCTTGCTGCCGGCGGGCTGGACGTCGACCTCCTCCCAGTGGTTCTGGCCGATGTCGGCGATATAGAGGTCGCCGTTCTTGCGGTCGAACGAGAAGGTCCAGGGATTGCGGATGCCCGACGCCCAGATCTCGGGCTTCGAGCGCTGCTTGATCTTCGAGAACTCGTTCTCGCTCACGCCGAAGAGCACCATGAGCTTGGGGTCCGACGCGGTCGCGTACGGGTTCGACTCGGGGATCGCGTAGCCCTTCTTCACGCTGACGTCGATGCGCAGCAGCTTCCCCATCCACGTGCTGAGGTCCGGGCCGGCGTCGAGCACGTCGCCCTCCCAGCCGCCGTCGCCGACGCCGACATACAGGTAGCCGTCGGGGCCGAAGGCGATCTTGCCGCCGTGATGGTTCGCGTAGGGGAAGTCGATGCGCATGATGGGGCGGGCGCTGGCCATGTCGACCTTGTTGGGGTCGCCGCCCGCGACCTTGTACTCGACGATGAACGTGGCGCCGTTGAACCACATGTCGGCGTAGCTGATGTAGACGAGGCCGTTCTCCTTGAACTTCGGGTGGAACTCGACGCAGTAGAGACCGCACTCCAGGAACTGGAACGAGGTGTTGGCCATGTTGTCGTAGAACGGCTCGTCCATGACCTTGCCGTTCTTGATGATCTTGATGCGGCCGGGGCGCTCGCAGACGAAGAGGCGGCCCGTGCCGTCCTTGGGCGACGCGATGTGGATGGGATCCACGAAGTCGCCGGCGACCTTGACGAGCTGGACCTTCACGTCGCCGGAGAGCTTGCCGCCGGGGCGGGCGACCTCGAGGTCGTCGGGCTTCGCGGTCGAGAGCATCTGGGGCTGCTCGAGGGGCGCGGGGGCCGGCGCCGCCTTGGGCGCGGGCGCAGGGGCGGCCGGCTGTTCCGGCTTCGACGACGACGCGCAGCCGAAGCTGGACGCCAGGGCAACGGCCACGACGAGAGCTCTCACGCGAATCATGATCCTGGTCCTCCCCTTATGGTCCGAGATACCCCCAAGGTCCCTATTGTTTACCCGGGGACCCCGTCCCCGGTAGCCGATTCCGTATCAGGCCAGCAGCCCGGCGATGCCCATCATCCCCCCCGCCAGGCCGGCCAGGAAGCCGATCACGGGAAAGAGCTTCCGGTGGGAGAGGAAAAAGAGCGAGCTCATCACGAGGCCGATCTCGAAGAGCCCCTCGGCGAAGTCGAAGCGCAGCGCCTGGTGCTCCGCATGCTCGGACTCCTTCTCCTTCGCCTTCGCCTCCTCCTTGAGCTTGTCGGACTCCTGCTTCTGCCGGGCCATCTCGTCCTCGAACTTCTTCTTCACCAGCTCCGCCGACTCGGTCTTGAGGCCCTGGGCCACGAGGAGGTCCGCGCCCAGCTCCTGGGTGTGATACTTGATCCGCTTGGACTGGTAGTAGGACCAGAGGTCGTTCGCCTCCGACCGGGCGACGATCGCGTGCGTGTGGGTGCGATGGGAGGCGATGGTCACTATCGTCAGCCCGATCGCCAGCATCGCCGCGAGCAGGCCGACGCCCTTCGCCGCGCGGTCCACCGTATGCTGGGCTTCGTGCGGAACCCCGTGACTCATCTCAAGCTCCCTAAGTCCCGTTCGCGCCGCAGGCGCAGTCTCTTGCGGTGGCCTGACGCCTGCGGCCACATCCCGCCCCCCAGAATAGGATGGACGGCCGGGCACGTCGCCCTTTTTTGGCTACCGCTGCCGCCGGGGGACAGGTAACGGACACCATGGCGCTCCTCTCCTTCCTCGACCGGGAACACTCCGTCGCGCCGCCCGGATACAGCCGCTGGCTCGTGCCGCCGGCCGCGCTGGCGATCCACCTCTGCATCGGCCAGGCTTACGCGTTCAGCGTCTTCAACATCCCGATGACCCGGCTCCTCGGGATCACGGCGCCGGCCGCCGAGGACTGGTCGCTGATCGCGCTCGGGCGCATCTTCAGCATCGCGCTCGCGATGCTCGGCCTCTCCGCCGCGATGTTCGGGAAGTGGCTGGAAAAAGTCGGACCCCGACGCGCCATGGCGGCCGCGACGGCCTGCTTCGCCGGCGGCTTCTTCATCGCCGCGATCGGGGTCAAGCTGCACCAGATCGCCCTCGTCTATCTCGGATACGGCGTCATCGGCGGCATCGGCCTGGGCCTCGGCTACATCTCGCCGGTCTCGACCCTGATCAAGTGGTTCCCCGACCGCCCGGGCATGGCGACCGGCATGGCGATCATGGGCTTCGGCGGCGGCGCGATGATCGGCTCGCCGCTGTCGGTGTTCCTCATGGACAGGTTCAAGACGGCGGCGTCGATGGGCGTGATGGAGACGTTCGTCGCGATGGGCCTGATCTACGGCGTCTTCATGCTCTTCGGCGTCCTCACGGTCCGCATCCCGCCCCCGGGATGGAAGCCCGAGGGCTATATCCCCCCTGCCCAGCCGAAGAAGCTCGTGACGACCGCCAACGTCGAGGTCGGCCACGCCTGGCGCACCCCGCAGTTCTGGATGCTCTGGGGGGTGCTCTGCATGAACGTCACGGCGGGCATCGGGGTGCTCGGCCAGGCGTCGCCGATGATCCAGGAGATGTTCCCCGGCAGGATCACGCCGGCCGCCGCGGCGGGCTTCGTCGGCCTCCTCAGCCTCTTCAACCTGGTCGGCCGCTTTTTCTGGTCGTCGCTTTCCGACCCTCTGGGCCGGAAGCGGACCTATATGATCTACTTCCTGCTCGGAACCGCCCTCTACGCCCTGGTCCCGACCTTCGGCCGCATGGGGAGCGTGGTCTTCTTCGTCGCCGGCTTCTGCGTCATCCTCAGCATGTACGGCGGCGGCTTCGCCACGATCCCCGCGTATCTCCGGGACCTCTTCGGCACCCTGCACGTGAGCGCGATCCACGGCCGGCTGCTGACGGCCTGGTCGGTCGCGGCGGTCCTCGGTCCCGAGCTGGTCGGCAACATCCGGAAGTACCAGATCGACCACAAGGTTCCGAACGCCGAGGCGTACTCCGTCACGATGTACATCATGGCCGGGCTCCTCGTCGTGGGCCTGATCAGCAACGCCCTCGTGTCCGAAGTCGACAGGAAGTATCATTGCGTCGAGACATGAACGAGACGCCGCCGAAAGTCCCGGTCGCCCGCCTCCTCCTCGCGTGGGGCTTCGTGGGCATCCCCCTCGTCTGGGGCGTCTTCCAGACCCTGGTGAAAGCCGCCGCGCTTTTCAAATGACCCGGCCCCGCATCGGTCCTCCGCCCGAGCCCCTTCCCGGCGGCGCCGGCGAGAAGCTCCTCGAGCTGCTCCCCTTCGGTATCGGGAAGAAGTCCAAGCCGCGGCACTTCCTCGACATGATGAAGATCCTGTGGGAGAACAAGGACAGCCTCGGCTACGCCTACCGTATCCTCAACCACGGCGTCTGCGACGGCTGCTCGCTCGGCCCTTATGGACTCAAGGACAACGTCATCGACGGCGTCCATCTCTGCACCTCGCGGCTGCGCCTCCTGCGCCTCAACACGATGCCCGGGCTGGATCCCGCGGTGCTGGCGGACGTCGCCCCGCTGCTGAAGAAAAAGAACGAGCAGCTGCAGCAGCTGGGCCGGCTCCCCGCCCCGATGGTCCGGCGCAAGGGCGAGCCGGGCTTCACGCGCGCGACGTGGGACGAGGCCCTCGAGCGGGTCGCGGCGCCGCTGCGGAAGATCGACCCGCTGCGCACCGCGTGGTTCGCGACCTCGCGCGGCGCGACGAACGAGGGATACTACGCGTTCCAGAAGGTCGCGCGCGTGCTCGGGTCTCCGCACGTCGATTACTGCGCGCGGCTCTGCCACGCGCCCTCGAGCTTCGGGCTGGCCGACGTCTTCGGCGTCGGCGCGCCCAACTGCTCGCTCAAGGACATGATCGGAACCGACCTGCTGGTGCTCTGGGGCACGAACCTCGCGAACAACCAGCCCGTGACGACGAAGTACATGCACTACGCAAAGAAGGAGGGGACGCGGATCGTCGTCGTCAATCCGTTCCGCGAGCCCGGCCTGGAGAAGTACTGGGTGCCCTCGGTGGCGTCGAGCGCCCTCTTCGGGACGCGCTTGATGGACGACTTCTACCCTGTCCGCATCGGCGGCGACATCGCGTTCATGAACGGCGTGCTCAAGGCGCTGAAGGCGACGGACGGCTTCGACCGCGGGTTCCTGAAGGAGCACGCGTCGGGGCTCGAAGAGCTGGAGAGGAAGTGCGACGCCTGGGCCTGGGAGAAGCTGGAGGAGGACAGCGGCCTGCCGCGCGCGGAGATGGAGAAGTTCGCCGCCATCTACCAGGAGGCGAAGAGCGCGGTCTTCGTGTATTCGATGGGCCTGACGCAGCAGGAGTTCGGGGTCGAGAACGTGCGCTCGATCGCGACGCTGGCCTCGGCGCGGGGCATGGTGGGCCGGGAGAAGTGCGGCGTGATGGCGATCCGCGGGCACAGCGGCGTCCAGGGCGGCGCGGAGGTCGGGCTCGGACCCGACAAGTTCCCGGGCGGGTTGCCGGTCAACCCCGACAATGCGAAAAAGATCTCCGACGCCTGGGGCACCGCCGTGCCGGGCACGAAGGGGCTGGCGACGCCGCACATGATGGAGGCCGCGCACCGCGGCGAGATCGACTTCCTGTACTCGATCGGCGGCAACCTGCTCGAGACGATGCCCGACCGCAGGTGGGTGGTGGAGGCTCTGCTCAAAGTCGG
>DASQOM010000313.1:0-9692 GCA_035644495.1 Planctomycetota bacterium
AAGCGCAGCGTCACCGGCGCCGGTTATTCCGGCGGGGGCGGAGGGGGAGGAGGCGGCGGAGGCGGAGGCCGCAGCGAGACCAACCCCGGAAACATGCCCATCGTCCTGGTGTCGTCCGAAGACGCCGACAAGATGCGCGGCGAACGGCGCGAGCGCTCCACCACCAAGGTCCCCATCGTCATGCTGGACAAGGGCGACCAGACCAAGTATCGCACCGAGAGCGGCGGCAACTACGGCGGCGGGGGTGGCGGCGACGCGGACCGCGTCATGGACTGCATTTCGAGCGTGGTCGAGGACATCTGCCACGACATCAACATCTCGATCGACTACTTCGAGAACCAGTACGACAAGAAGGTCGAAGAGGTCTATATCACCGGCGGGGCCTCCAACACGATCGGCCTGCCCGAGACGCTGGAGCGCACCGTCCAGAAGCCCGTGAACCGCTGGAACCCCCTGCAGTACTTCGAGCTCGAGCTCCCGCGCGACTCGCAGCAGGAGCTTCAGGACAACCCGATGCAGGCCGCGATCGCCCTCGGACTCGCCTCCCGCATCGCGGAATAGCGCTCCGGACCACCCCTTCCGCGATTTTCTTGACAACCCCCCAAGGGGTGCTATCCTTTGTGAATCATGGCCTCCCGTAACCTCGTTGGAGTCGATGTTGGCTCCAAATTCGTCAAGGCCGTGCAGCTCAGCGAGACCAGCGGTCAATATAAGGTGACCGAATTCGGGATCGCCGAGGTCAATCCGCAGGTTTCCGTCCCCGATACCATCAACGAGCTCTTCTCCAAGAAGAACTTCAAGACCAAGCGCGTCGTCAGCGCCGTCAGCGGCCGCTTCGTCTTCGTCCGCTATATCTCCATGCCCGTGATGAGCGACGAAGAGCTGGTCAACGCCGCCAAGTACGAGCTGGGCAAGTACATCCCCGTCGAGGTCGACGAGGTTCTCCACGACTCCCAGAAGCTCGAGGAGCTGGCCCCCCAGGAGGGCCAGGAGCCCGAGATGCGGGTCCTCCTCGTCGCCGCCAAGCGCACCTTCATCGACGAACACGTCGGCATCCTCGAGGGCGCCGGGCTCCAGCCCGCCATCGTCGACGTCGACTCCTTCGCCCTGGGCAACGCCTACGAGCTCTCCGGCATGATCAATCCCCAGGCGATCGCCGCGGGCAAGCTCGTCGCCCTGGTCGACATCGGCGCCAGCAAGACCAACATCAACATCATGAGCGACACCGTCTCGTACTTCACCCGCGAGTTCTACAAGGGCGGGGACGACCTGACGGACTCCATCTCCAAGAAACTCTCGCTCGAAGTGAAGGACGCCGAGGCCCTCAAGCGGAACCCGGCGGGCGAGCTCGAAAAGGTGCAGGACTGCATCTCGAGCGTGGTCGAGGACATCTGCCACGACATCAACATCTCGATCGACTACTTCGAGAACCAGTACGACAAGAAGGTCGAAGAGGTCTACATCACCGGCGGCGCCTCCGCGACGATCGGGCTGCCCGAGACGCTGGAGCGCACGGTGCAGAAGCCGGTTCAGAAGTGGAACCCCCTGCAGTATCTGGAGCTGGAGCTTCCCCGCGATTCCCAGCAGGAACTGGAAGACAATCCCGCCCAGGCGGCGATCGCCCTGGGCCTGGCCTCGAGGGTACGTCGAGACTGAACCATGATCAGAATCAACCTGCTCCCGACGGAAAAGCGCAAGGCCGAGCGCACGCCGCTGCCGCGCTTTCTGCTGATCGCGTCGACCGCGGCCGCGTTCTTCATCCTGCTCTTCTACAACCTGTGGCTGCTCAAGCTCATCTCCGACAAGAAGGACGAGATCACGCAGCAGCGGGAGGCGCTGGCGCGCCTCCAGCCCTCCGTCCAGGAGCATGACAAGCTGCTCGCCCAGCAGACGGGCCTGCAGAACAAGGTCCGGGAGATCGAGAGCCTGATCACCCGCGACGTGGAGTACTGGAAGACGGTCAACGCCCTCTGGGACGTGATCCACCAGAATCCGCGGGTCTGGATCGACGACTTCCGCATCCTCGACGCGCGGGCCGCGCCCGGCGACCTGCGCCGTTCGGATCCGGAGACCAAGGAGGCCGTCGCCTACGGCGTGACCATGAGGTGCCACGTCGCCGGCGAAGAAGTCACCGAGATGACCAAGTTCCGCAAGGCCCTGAAAGACAACCCCGTCCTGCAGGAGAACCTGACGGTCATCAACTTCGACGTCGACTGGCGCGTGACCGAGGAGAAAGATCGGGAGGTCAGCGAAACCCACTCGATCGACTTCCAGATCAACATGTTCGGACTGTCGACCAAACCCGTGAAGAAGGGCGCCGCTCCTCCCGCGGGCGCTCCGGGGGCCCCGGGGGTCCCGGGGGTCCCGGTCAACGCTCCCCAGGGAGGTGCGCGATGAACGAGAAACAGTTCACCATCATCTGGATCGCCGCCCTGGTCCTCATCCTCATCGCGGGCGGCGCGGCCATCTACTTCCTCCAGTTCGAGGAGCTGGAGAACCAGAAGAAGATTCTGGCCGACGTGCAGTCCCAGGTGTTTGAGGCGACCAAGAAGAAGAACGCGATCCCGGTGCTGCAGACGTCGATCCTGGAGCTGCAGAAGAAGGAAGCGGAGCTCATCTCGCACATCCCCAACATGACCCGCGCCGAGTATGACGCCTTCGCCGAGTTGCTCGACGATCTGCGCCGGAAGTGCGGCGTCAGCGTCTCCCGCGCGACCTGGAGCGTCCCCCAGAAGGCGATCTCCATCCCCGGCCGGCCGCCCGTCGTCCAGCCGCCCACCATCCATAAGGTTCAGTACGACGTCAACGTGGTCGGCACGTTTTACCAGCTGCTCCGCTACATCAACCTGCTGGAGCAGAACCGCCGCTTCATCGGAATCGAAAGCTTCGCGATCGCGAAGGGGGGAGGCGGAGATTCCAAGGGCAAGGAAGCCCCCAAGCGCGAGCTGCGGATCACGATCTACAGCTACACGTACAAGCTCCCCGCGGCTCCCTTCGTGATCAACGCGGAGGAAGGTCGTTCGGGTCGGACCACCGAGATCCCGGACTGACGTCGTTCGGGAAAAGGATCCGACCGGGCTGCCGGCGTGACCTTGGATTCTACCGGTCGTACTGCTTGATCGCCGCGTCGAGGTCTGCCAAGGCGTCCGCCCCTTCGAAGCGCGCGGTCTGACGCTTCAGGAACTCGACGGCTTCCGCCATCTTGTTCTCCTTCACCAGGGCCTCGGCCTTCTTTTTCAGGCGGTCCACGTCTTCCTTCGCGCGGGCCTGCAGCGTCCGGACCTCCTCCTGGATCCTGACGGAGGAATCCGCGCCGTTCTTGCGCGAAGCGAACTCGGCCCAGTCCTTGAGAGCGCCGGCCCAGTCGGCCGACGCCGGATTGCCCCCGAGCTTGTGCTTGTCCTCGATCTCGGTCTTTTTCGCAGGGACGTCGGCGGTCTTTTCGGGAACTTCGCGCGGCCCCGGTTTCGGAGGGGCCGCCGTGGCCTCGGTCCGCCGGCTCTCGATCTGCGCGATCAGCTTGCTGATTTCCGAGGCGCGGATCTTGTAGCGGTCGCCCTGGCAGAGCTCGAGGGCCTTCTTATACTCCCCGACGGCCGCGTCGAAGTGCTCCTGCGCCTCCGCCGCATGCCCCTTTTTCAGCAGCTGGTCCACCTGGTCCCGGACCTGGTCGCCGTTGTCCCGGAGGAAGAACCACCAGCCGCCGGCCCCCAACGCGCACAGGAGGACCGCGACGCCGACAATCCGGGCCACCGGACTCTTGCGGGCGGGCGGTTCGGCCGCGGGGCGCGGGGGACGTGTCCCCGTCCCGCGGCCCGTCGACTTCCCGACGCGGCTGCCGGACTTGGAGAGCGGATGCGTGGCAGGCTTCAATCCTCCCTGGGATACCAGCTTCAAGGCGCCCTGGGATACCGGCTTCAAGGCGCCCTGGGATACCGGCTTGAGCGCCGCCTGCGAGACGGGCTTGAGCGCCGCCTGCGAGGCGGACCGGGATCCCTCGACGCGATCGGTGCGCCGGGTCGGGGCGACCTGGACCTTCGCGGTGGCGACCTTGGAGGACTGCCTGGGCGCCGGAGCCGGGGGCACCGGAATCTTCGCCGTCGCCGCTTTCGGGAACGCCGCCAGCTTGGGGGTCTCCTCGAAGACGATGGTGGTGGAGCCGATGGTGATGCGGTCGCCTGGAGAGAGCATCTGGGATTTGATCTGGATGCCGTTCACGTAGGTGCCGTTGCCGCTGCTCAGGTCGACGCACTGGTAGCCCTTGGGCGACTTGACGACCTGGCAGTGCCGCCGGGACGCCTTGATGTCCTTGAGGCGGACGTCGCTCTCGAGCCCGCGCCCGAGCGTGACGGTGGCGCTCTCCAGGGGCACCTTCTGTTCGGCGCCGTCGACGACAATCGTGAGACTGGCCATGGCGACTCCCGTCCGCGTCCCGCTTGGAAGGATCAGTGGACGTCCGTCTTGAAGATCAGCTTTTCGTACTGGTCGGCCTGCCGCGCGATGAACTCGACGGCGTCGCCGGTGGTCTGGGGGGTGGTGGTCCCGAGCGGACGCGTGACCGTCATCACCAGGTGCGCTCCGTCGACGGCGAGGCAGCCGTGGGGCAGCCGGGAATTCAACTCGAGGGCGGAGCGCAGGCGGGACGGCTCCAGCTGGCCGGCGGGGCCGATCCGGGTCGTGCAGCGCACCATGGGGTGGGAGTCGTCCTTGAACTCGACGAGCGAGACGAACTGCCGGCGGTTGCCGGCCTGGGGGACGTCGAGTCCGGCGACGCCCTGCTCGGCGGTGGACTTCCACCCCTTCAGTTTGGAGACGGCCTCGAGGAGTTCTTTAAGCGTCATGCCCCAGCCTTCCGGCGAATTATAAGGCCCCTCCGCGGAGGAGTGCAAGGAAATCAGCCGGGAGGCGGCGCTAGGAGACCTGCCGCTGGAGCAGGAGCGCGGCATTCTCGACCGACATCTTCCGGAGCAGGGCGAGCTGTTTCTCGTCGAGCTTGGCGAAGCGGCCGGAGAGCAGGAACTCATAGGGGCCCTCGGCGCAGGCCTGCACGCCTTCGATGTGCGCCTCGAGGAGGGTGCCGTCCATCGACCCGGCGAAGTGGGCGAGGAAGCGGCGCTGCGTGAAGACGCGATGGAGGTCGAGGGAGGAGGGGGCGATGCGCTTCCCCAGCGAGGTGCCGGAGCGCTTGGACTGGCGGACGCGGGCGGAGAAGGCCTCCCCGTCGAGGCGCGTGAAGATGCCTTCGTACTCCGTGGCCCCGTCCCACATCCAGAGTTCCGCGTCGCTCTTCGCGTCGGCCATAAGTCCCTCCTTGATTCCGGGGGCCGGCCTCCGGCGGGGCGAGGACGCTGACGCGCCCCTTCCGCCGCCGGAAGTTCCCCGGATTTCATCCCGGTTCAACACCACATCCAAAGAGCCCGGACGGCCGGCTCCGCCGGTCCCATCCCACTACTCTCTTGGTAAACCATAATAAATGCATTGTCAAGCCAAAAAAATATTTTCCGCCCTTCAGGAACGGCCCCCGGACGGCCTCACCCGCCCGAGCGACGTCAGCCTCAGCCCGAAGCGCTCCCCGATCTTCACCGCCGTCCCCTCCGCGATCGTCCGCCCAGACACCCGCAGCTCCAGCGGCTCGTCCGCGGCCCGGTCGAACGACAGGAGGTCTCCCGGCTTCAGCACGAGCACCTCCTGCAACTTCATCGTCCGCTCCCCCAGCACCACCGTCGCCTCCAGCGGCAGCTGCGTCAGCGCCTCCCGCGCCGAAGGCCCCGGCGCCGCCGGTCCCGGCTCCCCGCCCCGCATCAGCGTCATCTCCCCCGACGAGCCCCCGCCCTCCTCCGCGGCGGATCCGACGATCTTCGCCGCCTTCCGGTCCTTCAGGCTTCCCAGCCTGGCCAGAAACTTGAGACGCCCCTCGATGCTGACCCTCACCGGCCCCGCGTGCGGAACCGGCGTCACCAGGTAGTCGCCGGGGCGCAGGCCCTGCAGATCGCCCAGCCGGATCGTCGCCGGCGGCAGATGAATGGCCAGCTCGACCTCGGCCGGCGCCAGGCGGCGCGACAATTCCTCCGGGTGAGCCTCCCCCGACTTCTTCGGCGAGAACGGCGCGGGCGGCACCATCCGCGCGAAGTGCGGCTCGATCGCCATCGCCGGGAACAGCACGTCCATCGATCCCCGCTGGTCGCCCATCGCGAGCTCCAGCGTCACCACCACGACCGGCTCGTTCACCGCGTCCACCTTGAGCGCCTGGGGATCGCTCTCGCGGCCCGCGACGGCGAACGTGACCGGCGTCATCGGCGCCCACGCCGCGGCCAGGGCGCCCAGGATCCTCTGGATCAGCGTCTCGGCGACGTTCCACTCCAGCGTCGAGAGTCCCCGCTCGCGCGGCGCGGAATTCAGCTTGCCCGCGCCCAGCATCCGCTCCACCAGCGGTCCGGCGATCGACGGATGGATCGACAGCAGGAAGCTGCCCTCCAGCGGCGCCGCCGTCAGGAGGACGAGCACCGACGGGTTGGGCAGCGACGAGACGAATTCGCCGAGCGGGAGCTGATGGACCCCGCTCAGCCGCGCTTCGACGGACTTCAGCAGCATCCCCGAAAGCACCGGCTGCAGCTCGCGGGCGAACGATTCGTGGATGGAGTGGACGACGCGCAGGGGCCCCGGGGGGACCCGGGAGGGGCGCCGGAAGTCATAGGGCTCGGTCTGCGCTTCCTCCGCGGCCGGACCCGCGCCGCTGTCGATCGCCGACAGCAGGGCGTCGACCTCGTGCTGGGACAGGATCTTGTCCGCTTCGGGCATCCTTCGACTTCTTCCGATTCCGGGCCGGGCTATTCGACGACGCGCTCCGCGGGGCCGACCAGCCTCCACCGGCGGAGCAGCGACTCCACGTAGACGGGGTCGGCCTCCAGGGCCTGCATTTCGTCGCGGAGCGCCTGGTTGGCGCTCTTCAGCTTTCCAATCTCACGGTCGAGGGCGGCGCCCTCCCGGGCGACCGTCTCGCGCTCCCGCCGGGCGCCCGCGGCCTGCGCCGCCAGAAGGACCGCCAGGCCGGCCACCGCGGCCGTCCCCGCCAGGGACCCGGCCCGCTTCAGCCACCCCCCTGCCCATACTCTCCAGAGACCCCAATCCAGCTGCATTATACGCCTCCCGATACCCCACTTGACGGAATTTCCCCAGGGTGCTACGTTGGATATCGACATGATGCTCCTTCTGGCTAAATACGGCTGGAAAGAATTGCTCTTTATTTCCCTGATTTCCCTCGGCCTGGGCGCGGCCCTCTGGTTCCTGGGCCCCGTCGCCCGCTACGCCCTCCCCATCCCGGTCGTCCTTCTCCTCTTCACGCTGAATTTCTTCCGCGATCCCTCCCGTCGCATCCCCTCGGAACCCGGCCTCATGGTCTCCCCGGCCGACGGCACCATCGTCGAGATCGCCGACATGAACGAGCCCGAGTTCCTCAAGGTCCCCTGCACCCGGATCGCGATCTTCCTCAACGTGTTCAACGTGCATATCAACCGCTCCCCCTGCGAAGGCGTCGTCCGCGCGATGAAGTACAAACCTGGGAAGTTCCTCGACGTGCGCCATCCCGACTGCTCGACGCTGAACGAGTCGAACACGATCCACCTGGGCGAGGTGGTCGTGAAGCAGATCGCGGGGCTGATCGCACGGCGGATCGTCTGCGAGGCGAAGCCGCAGGACAAGCTCGCGCGGGGCGAGAAGTTCGGGATGATCAAGTTCGGCTCGCGGACGGAGCTATATATTCCTAAAGACCAGGTCCAGGAAATCCGAGTTAAGTTGAAGGATAAGGTGAAGGGTGGAGAGACAGTCATCGCCCGAACAAAATAAGCGCTGGGGCGGGTTCCGCCGGCCGCGCCGCCTGCGGAGCATCGCGCTCCTTCCGACCCTGATCACGCTGGGCAACGGCGTGTGCGGGGTCGTCGCCATCTTCAAGACCGGCCAGTACATGGCCACGGGCAACGAAAAGACCGCCCAGGCCGCCGCCTGGCTGATCCTCGCCGCCATGATCTTCGACGCGCTCGACGGCTTCGTCGCGCGCCTGACCCGGACCGCCTCCAGTTTCGGCGCCCAGCTGGACTCCCTTTGCGATCTGATCACGTTCGGCGTCGCGCCCGGATTCCTCACTTATGCCATGACGCGGACCGAAGTGGCGGATTCCATCTGGGCACGCCCGTTCCAGGCCATCTGCGTCCTCTACTCGATGTGCGCCCTCATCCGTCTGGCGCGCTTCACCGTGGAGACCACGCCCGACGAGAGCGCCCACCGGGAGTTCACGGGCCTGCCCTCCCCCGCCGCGGCCGGCGTGATGGCGGCGGCCGTGCTGCCCACGGTGGTCCTCGACCAGAACTTCCCCGTCCTGGTCCGCATCATCCACGCGGGCCTTCCGGGGCTCGCGCTGGCCACGGGCATCCTGATGGTCTCCCGGGTGAAGTACGACCATGTCGTCAACCGCGTCCTCAAAGGCAAGCGGCCGTTCATCACGCTGGTCGAGGTCGCGCTCGTGATCGCGCTGTTCTCCGTCCTCCGTGAGTTCGCGTTCTTCATCGCGTTCTTCGGTTATGCCGTGACGGGCCCGCTGCTCTGGCTGAAGAAGCATCTGTTTCGCCGCCCGGTGACGGTGCCGGCGGCCCCTTCCGAGGAACGGCAGCAGAACCATTGACCCATGGCCGTGTTCGCCTACATCGGTCTCGGATCAAACCTCGGGGATCGGCGGGCGATGATCGCCGACGCCCTCGGGCAGCTCCATCCCCGCCGCGTGTCCGCCGTCGTCGAGACCGAGCCGTGGGGCCGCCCCGAGCAGCCCCGCTTCCTCAACGCCGTCGCCGAGATCGAGACCGACCTTCCCCCCGCCGAGCTGCTCTCGCGGCTGCTCGGCATCGAACGCGACCTGGGCCGCGTGCGCCTCGAGCGCTGGGGTCCGCGGACGATCGACCTCGATTTGCTGCTGTACGGCGGCGAGCAGTTGCGGTCGGAGTCGCTGACGGTGCCGCATCCCGACCTGCATCGCCGCCGCTTCGTGCTGGAGGGGCTGGCCGAGCTCTGCGGGGAGCGCGAGGTGCCGGGCCTGGGCCGCACCGTGCGCGAACTTCTGGACGCGTGCCCCGGAGCCGCGGCGGGAGGCGCCCGATGACGCGCATGGTCGAGACCATCGCGGGAATCCAGGCCTACGTGTCCGCCTGCCGGAAGCAGGGCCGGAAAGTGGGCTTCGTCCCGACGATGGGCGCGTTCCATGAGGGCCACCTCACGCTCATGCGCGAGGCCCGCCGCAACAACGGAGCCGTCATCATCAGCATCTTCGTGAACCCGATCCAGTTCACCGCCGGCGAGGATTACGACCGCTATCCCCGGCGCCTCGAGCAGGACACCAAGATGGCCGAAAGCGAGGGGGTCGACGTCATCTTCGGCCCCTCCGTGGCGGAGATGTATCCGAAGGGCTTCGACACCTACGTCGATCAGACCGAGCTGCCCGGCAAGCTCTGCGGCGAATTCCGCGTGGGCCACTTCCGCGGGGTGATGACGATCGTCACCAAGCTCTTCAACATCATCAAGCCGGACGTCGCGTACTTCGGCCAGAAGGACTATCAGCAGTCGCTCATCATCCGCCGCACCGTGACCGACCTGAACCTCGAGGTGGCGGTCAAGGTGCTGCCCACCGTCCGCGAGGAGGACGGCGTGGC
>DASQOM010000314.1:0-25147 GCA_035644495.1 Planctomycetota bacterium
AGCCGCATCGCCTGCGAGACGCCGTCCGAAAAGCGCACCCCCGAGCAGGACGAGCTGGCCGGGAAGGCGGAGAAGGCGCTGGCGATCTCCAACGATCAGATCCTCAAGAACGCCAGCGAAGACGACAAAAAACTCTACGCCGAGCTCGACAAGAAGATCAAGGCGCTCGAGGAGAAGGTCCCCGACCAGCCTCACGCGTGGGGATATTACTCGCCCGTCACCGGCGCGAAGGACGTCCTCACGATGCCGGTCAAGGGAATGTATCCGATGCACTACAGCGCCCAGCAGCTGCTGGACGCCCGGCCCCATCTCCTCAAGCGCGGGAATCCTCACACGCCGGGCGACGAGATCGCCCCGGGCTGGCCCGGGGTGCTCGGGCGGACGCCGGCGGACCAGACCTCGCGCGGCTCGCTGGTGGACGAGCTGACACGGCCCGATCATCCGCTGACGGCGCGGGTCTTCGTCAACTTCGTCTGGCAGCGCCATTTCGGCCGCGGGATCGTGGCGACGCCGGCCGATTTCGGGCTGCGCGGCGCCGCGCCCTCGCATCCGGAGCTGCTCGACTGGCTCGCAAGCGGCTTCATCGCGAAGGGATGGAGCCAGAAGGCGCTGCACCGGGCGATCGTGCTCTCGGCCACCTATCGCCAGTCGAGCGCGGCGAATCCGGCGGATATGGCGATCGACGCCGGCAACCGGATGCTGTGGCGCTGGGCGCCGAGGCGCCTCGAGGCCGAGGCGATCCGCGATTCGATCCTGGCCGCGAGCGGCGAACTCGACCGGACCTCCGGCGGGAAGAGCGTCCTCGAGGAGGTTCCGACCTCGGATCCGAAGCAGCTGCGGCGGACCCTCTATCTCACGCAGAAGCGCCATCATCTTCCGGAGGTGCAGGAGCTTTTCGATGCGCCGACCGCCGGGGAGAGCTGTCCGATGCGGAACGTCTCGACGGTGTCGCTGCAGCCGTTGTATCTTCTGAACAGCCCCTTCGTGTTCGGCCGTGCCCGGGCTTTTGCGAAGAGGGCGGGCGGCGTCGACCGCGCCTTCGAAATCGCGCTGGGGCGGCCGCCGTCGGACGTGGAGCGGGACGCGGCGAAGAAGCTCGACCTGGCCGCGCTGTGTCACGCGCTCTTCAACCTGAACGAGTTCGTCTATGTCGAATGACCCCTGCGGAACGCTGAGCCGGCGCGACCTGCTGCGCCAGGCCGGGATGGGGCTGGGCTCCGTCGCGCTCAGCCTGATGCTGGCCGAGGAGCGGAAGCTCTTCGCGCAGGAGCGGCCGGTGTCGTTGAAGCGCGGCCGGGCGAAGAGCGTCATCCTGCTCTGGATGGGCGGCGGCCCCAGCCATCTGGACACGTTCGATCCGAAGCCCGACCTCGGCAGGCTGCGCGGGAAGAAGGTGCCGGACAGCATCGCGGACCGGATCCCGAAGAACGTGCGGCTGCGGCTGGACAACCTCTACGACAGTCCCTTCGGCTTCAGCCGCTACGGCGAAAGCGGGCTGCCCGTCTCCACGCTGTTCCAGGAGACCGCGCGCCACGTCGACGACCTCTGCATCATCCGCAGCATGAGCCACGAAAGCGTGATCCATACGCCCGCGGAATACCTGACGCTGACCGGGTCGTTCACCGGGACGCGGCCGAGTCTCGGCTCCTGGCTCTGCTATGGGCTCGGCAGCGAGAACCGGAACCTGCCGGGCTACCTCGTCACCGTCTCGGGCGACAACTTCTCGGGCGCGTCGATCTACCAGGCGGGCTTCCTGCCTTCGCAGTACCAGGGCACGCTGGTGAAGGGCGTCGAGGGGATTCCGAACCTGAAGATGCCGGCGGAGGTCCAGGACGATTCGCGTCGCGCGCAGCTCGACTTCCTGGCGGCGATGAACCGGGCGCAGATCGAGCGGGTGGGCGCCGACTCGGACCTCGAGGCGCGGATCCAGTCCTACGAGCTGGCGTTCCGGATGCAGACGGCGGCGTCCGAGGCGTTCGACCTGTCGAAGGAGGGCGACGAGACGAAGGCGCTCTACGGCGTGGACCAGGCGGAGAGCCGGGAATACGGGACGAACTGCCTGCTCGCGCGGCGGCTGGTCGAGCGCGGCGTGCGCTTCATCCAGCTGGTGCAGGCCGGCTGGGACGCGCACGGCGACCTGCGGGGGAACCACCTGACGCAGGCGAAGAAGTGCGACCGGCCGATCGCCGGGCTGCTCGAGGACCTGAAGCGCCGCGGCCTGCTCGACGAGACGCTCGTCATCTGGGGCGGGGAGTTCGGGCGGACGCCGACCGTCGAGGGCGACCGGAACAAGCCCGGCCGCGACCATTCGCCGATGGGCTACTGCGTCTGGCTCGCGGGCGGCGGCGTCAAGGGCGGCCAGGCCATCGGCGCGACCGACGAGATCGGCTATACGGCCGTGGAGCGTCCGATCCATCCCAACGACCTGCAGGCCACGATCCTGCGCCTGGTCGGCCTCGACCAGCAGGAACTCGTCTATCCCCACAATGGCCGCCGCGAGATCGTCACGTTCAACGGCGGCAAGGTGGTCGACGAGGTCTTCGCGTGAGGCGGGCCTGGGCGCTGCTCCTCCTCGCCGGCTGCGCGACGCCGCCCGTCGCCCGCTACTCCAATACGGTGGGGATGCCGATGGTCCTCGTCCCGTCCGGCGAGTTCCTCATGGGATCGTCGCAGGAGGAGGCGGACCGCCTTGCCACGCTGATGAAGCAGCGGAAGATCACGGACTGGTATCCCGACAGTCCGAAGAGCGAGGCGCCGCCGCGCCGGACGCGGATCACGCGGGCCTACTATCTCGCGGCGACGGAGACGACCCTCGGCGAGTTCCGGGCCTTCGTCGCGGACACGGGCTACGTCAGCGACGCGGAGCGCGACGGGAAGGGCGCGGATGGCAAGATCGACGGCCACTGGGCGACGAAGCCCGAGTTCACCTGGAAGACCATGGGCTTCGAGCGGGGGGACGATCAGCCGGTCGTGAACGTGTCGTGGAACGATGCGCGGGCGTTCTGCTCCTGGCTGTCGGGGAAGGAAGGCCGGAAGTACCGGCTGCCGACGGAGGCGGAGTGGGAGTACGCGTGCCGGGCGGGGACGTCGACGCGCTATTACTGGGGCGACGAGGACGCGAAGCGGAACGAGTACGCCTGGACGGGAGCCAATTCCGGCGGCGCGGTCCACCCGGTCGCGCAGCTCAAGCCCAACGCGTGGGGCCTCTACGACATGCTGGGCAACGTGTACGAATACACGGCGGACTACTGGTCGGTCGCGCCCTACGACACGGCGCAGTCGACGGATCCGAAGGGCCCGGAGCAGGGCACGGACCGGGTGCTGCGCAGCGGCAGCTGGGGGACGGACGCGATGCATCCCCGCTGCGCCTTCCGCGGCTCGGGCTCGCCGACGCACCGGAACCGGCGCGACGGATTCCGGGTCGCCTGCGACGCGGACTAAGGGCTTCATCCCCGACCCCGGATGTGTTAGAACCAACAGGATGACGGACGACCCGAAACCCCCGCCTCCGGACGCCGGCGGCCTGCAGTTCGATCGCGCTGAAACCTCGCACCCGGCGGGACCTGCCTGCGCGATCTGCAAGAGCCCCTTGACTGCGGAATACTATCTCACGGGCGCCGCGAAGGTCTGCGGAGACTGTCGGGGCGGCTATCAACAAGCCATGGGTTCCGGTTCGAAGGGCGGCCGGCTCCTCAAGGCCGGGTTGCTGGGACTCCTGGCGGCGCTGGTCGGGGGCGGCCTCTGGGCCGTGGTCACCTACGCGACCGGCTGGATGATCGGGCTGATTGCGGTCGCGATGGGATACCTGGTCGGCATCGCCGTGCGGCGGGGTTCGGAGGGGCGGGGCGGCCGGGGGTACCAGGTGATGGCCCTGATCCTTGCCTACTTCGGCGTCGCGACCGGTTACATGGGGCTGGTCGTCGCCGAAATGTCGAAGGGCAAGTCCACGCCGGGCGTTGAGAAGACGGTCGAGAAGCCCGGCGATCCCAGGCCGGAGAAACCGGCGAAGTCGGGCACTGAAGTCCCGAGGCCGGACACGGCCGGCTGCGTCGGGGCCTTCGGGATGCTCGCGCTGGTTTATGCGGGGATGCCGTTCCTGGTCGGGAAAGAGGATCCGTTCACGTTCCTCTTCCTCGGGATTGCGCTTTGGGAAGCGTGGAAATTGAATGCGGGCGTCGTCGTCAAAATGACCGGGCCGTTCCGGCTGGGAGACAGCCGGGCCCCGGAGAAACCGCCGAATGGATAGTCCTCCCGTGACGCGCTGCCCCGAATGCGGCGCGGACATCCCCCCCGGAATGCTGGCCTGCCCCTCGTGCGCCCGCCTCGTCCACGCGAAGGAATTGAAGCAGTTGGCGGCCGATGCGGACGAGGCGGAGCGTCGCGGGGACATCTCCGGCGCGCTGGCCTCCTGGAGAAGCGCCCTGGAACTGCTCCCTGCCGAATCCCGCCAGTACGAGACGCTGCTCAAGAGGATCCGGGATTTGAGCGCGCGGATCGATGACGCGCCTGCGCCGCCCCAGAACTCCGGCTGGCGGAAGGGCGCCGCAGGCCTGAGCGGCCTGGGCCTGCTGCTCTTCAAGTTCAAGGCGATCCTGATCATCCTCGTGACCAAGGGCAAGTTCCTGCTGCTGGGCCTGACCAAGGGCAAGACCCTCCTGTCCATGCTGCTCTTCCTGGGGGTCTACTGGTCGATCTGGGGCTGGAAGTTCGCCCTCGGGTTCGTGATCTCGATCTACATCCACGAGATGGGGCACATCTGGATGCTCAACCGTTACGGTATCCGGGCGACGGCGCCGATGTTCATCCCGGGCTTCGGAGCGCTGGTGCGGCTGCAGCAGTATCCCGTCACGGTGATCGAGGACGCCCGCGTCGGGCTGGCGGGGCCCCTGTGGGGCACGGGGGCCGCCGGCGTCGCTTATGGGATCTACCTGCTCACCGGCAACACGCTCTGGGGCGCGCTGGCCCAAGCCGGCGGCATGATCAATCTCTTCAACCTGATCCCGATCTGGCAGCTCGACGGGGGTCGGGGGTTCCGCTCGTTGACCCGCGGCCAGCGCCTCCTCGCGGCGGCTGCCGTCGGCGGCATGTATTTCGCCACGTCGCACGAGCACCGGCAGAACGTTCTCCTGCTGATCATCCTCGCATGCGCCATCGGCCGGTCGTTCCTGGGCGACGCCCCGAAGGAGCGGGACGACTTCGGGCTCTTCCAGTACGTGCTGCTCATCCTGCTGCTGGGCGGACTGGCGGCGATCAGCCTGCCCGGGGTTCATTTCTGATTGATCCTACGTCCGGGTATTGCATCGTGAAAATGGGTACCTGTCCGTAGCGTCATCCGGCCCCGAGCTAGCGCATGTTCTGACGCCTCCGGCTACCCCGCTGACTTCGGTCCCTGAGCCCCGCCTCTGCGCCATCTTTCCGCGCATGGCATGCCGGTTGCGTTTCTTTCAGGAGTCATCGCAAGGAGGTTCGTATGGTGGAGAGAATCCTGCGGGACGGTTGGCGGTTGGAGCGGCATCTCGACGATCGGATCGCGGAGCGGAGCCCGCCCGGCTCGGCCCCGCGGTCCGAGGGAGTGGGTCGGAAACATTGAGGCATCGAGGAGGGACTAGGATGGAAAGAATCTAGAGCCGGGCAACCGGCTCCCCAGGGAGGCACGCCTCCCGTTTCATTGACCCGAGCTCGCTCCCCGGGGGTGACCCTCAATCCCCCCAAGGACTCATCCATTCCCCCCGGGGAGGGACCCAACATCGAGAGGCTGGTCCGAGTCCGGCCTCTCGATTTTTTTAATCCCCCCGTCCAACCCCCGTTGAACCCCGCGCGGAATCCTCTTGACAGCCCCCGCTACGCAAAAGTAGGATCTCGGAATCGCACATACGGTAAAGTAGGAACCTGAAAATCGACCTCCCACCCGGTAGGTCCAAAAAAGGCGGGCCATGAGCGCAACCGAAAGCGGGCTGTCGTCGGTCAAGCGGGAACTGAAGGAGCTCCAGCTCCTGCTGGAGATCAGCCAGATCCTGGACCGGAGCATGGATCTCCGGGAGGTCGTCGGCCCCGTCCTGGAGGCGCTGGCGCGCCATATGGAGATGCTGCGCGGCACCCTGGCGCTCGTCAACCGCGAGACGGGCGAGATCCAGGTCGACGCCGCCCACGGCCTCTCGGAGAGCCAGAAGGAGAAGGGCCGCTACCGGCTGGGCGAGGGCGTCACGGGCAAGGTCATCCAGTCCGGCAAGCCGGCGGTGGTCCCCCGGGTCTCCCAGGAGCCGATGTTCCTCAATCGGACCGGGGCCCGCTCCGGCCTCCGCAAGAAGGACATCGCCTTCATCTGCATCCCCATCAAGATCGGCAACGAGATCCTCGGGGCCCTGTCGGCCGACCGCCTCCTGCCCAAGGAGGTGTCGCTCGACGAGGACCTGCGCGTCATGCAGATCATCGGCTCGATGATCGCGCAGGCCGTGCGGCTGCGTCAGTCGGCGCAGGAGGAGAAGCAGAAGCTCGCCCAGGAGAACCAGCGGCTCCAGGAGGAGCTGAAAGACAAGTTCCGCCCGGGCAACATCATCGGCAACTCGAAGCAGATGCAGGACGTCTACGACCAGATCGCCCAGGTCTGCCGGAGCCAGACGACGGTGCTGATCCGCGGCGAAAGCGGCACGGGCAAGGAGCTCGTCGCGCACGCGATCCACTACAACAGCGACCGGGCGGGGAAGCCCTTCATCCGCGTCAATTGCGCGGCGCTGCCCGAGACGCTGGTCGAGAGCGAGCTCTTCGGCCACGAGAAGGGCGCCTTCACGGGGGCGCTGGCGGCGCGCCAGGGCCGCTTCGAGCTGGCCAACGGCGGGACGATCTTCCTGGACGAGGTCGGCGACTTCTCGCCCGCGACGCAGGTCAAGCTGCTGCGCGTCCTGCAGGAGCGCGAGTTCGAGCGCGTGGGCGGCAGCACGCCGATCAAGACGGACGTCCGCGTCATCGCCGCGACGAACCGCGACCTGGAGGCGATGATCAGCGAGGGCAAGTTCCGCCAGGATCTCTACTATCGCCTCAATGTCTTCAGCATCCACCTGCCCGCGCTGCGGGAGCGCAAGGCCGATATCCTCCTCCTGTCGGACTTCTTCGTGGAGAAGTACGTCAAGGCCAACCGACGCAGCGTGAAGCGCATCTCGACGCCGGCGATTGACATGCTGATGTCCTACCACTGGCCCGGCAACGTCCGGGAGCTGGAGAACTGCATCGAGCGCGCGGTCCTGGTCTCGAACGACGAGGTGATCCACGGCTACCACCTGCCGCCGACGTTGCAGACGGCGGAGGCGAGCGGGACGGTGACCTCGGGACCGCTGCAGGCGGCGCTGGACAACGTCGAGCGCGAGATGATCACCGAGTCGCTGAAGTCCTGCAGAGGCAACATGGCGAAGGCGGCGCGGATCCTGGGGATGACGGAACGTCTCATGGGGCTCCGGGTGAAGAAACACGGGATCGACTCCCGCCGCTTCCGCTCCGACTGGTAGGGGATAAAACAGACCGTCTGTTTTATCCCGGTTTTCCCACGGCGCGGTGGGAAGAAGGCCGTGGACACACTCCGCGGTAGGGGCTTTCAGCCCAACCCGAGCTTCTCCCTAGGGAGGCGACGTGGCACGGGGGTTGCTCCTCTACTCCCCAGTTCTTTACGAAACAAAATCACATCCCCAGCCCTGAGCCGGGGGGTGGAGTCCCTCACATCTCTGGACTTCACCTCCCGGCTTTTCCTTTTCCCCTCGGGACGTCACCCCCCGGATCAGCGCTGATCATCTCCATAAGGGAACACCACGAGAGACGATCCGGATGATCCCTGAATCAAGGAGGATCGGGCTCGACCTTTCCCGTCGATCCGGCTTGGGTCGTTCTTCCTTCGATCGAGCTTTGCCAGGGGTTGCGCGCGCGACGAATCGGATCCCGGCTTGGCAGGGTATTTGCTCGGCTTCATCCCTCATGAGCCGATGGGAGTCGTGCGGGAGCGAGTAGCGGAGTTGTTTTCAGGGGGAAAAAGGACGGCCGGCGAAGGAGGTGAGGGCCGCGACCCCTCGATCGGGTGGGGGAAGTTTCCTACGGTACCGTTGGCCGAGGTGAATTCGCGTGGATAAGGAAGACCTGGCCCTGCTGGGGCCTGCGTTGGAGTCCTATCTGGCGGAGTTTGCGGATGTGGCGATCGCGCCGACCCGGAAACTGATCGCCGCATACCTGCGGGGCCAGCTCGGGCCCCTCGAGCGCAAGTCCGTGATGCCGATGGCGCGCGAGGCCGGCATCGCCCCTCGCACGCTGCAGGAGCTGCTTTCGCTGCACCGCTGGGACGAGGAGCTCCTGGTCGACACGCTCCAGCGGCACGTCTGGCGCTCCCACGGCGGGGCCGACACGGTCGCAACCCTTCTGGAGACCTGGTGCCCCAAGAAGGGCCGGCGTACGCCGGGCGTCGACGTGCAGCGCTTCGGCGCGACCGGCCGCTCGCGCAACTGCGTCCTGCTGCAGCATCTCGGCTTCTCGAACGGGGACTTCCACTGCGTCCTCGACAATGCCCTCTATCTGCCCCGCGGGTGGGCGGAGTCGGGCGACCGCCGCACGGCTGCGCGGATTCCCGAGCCGGTGAAGTACCGCACGCGCGGCCAGATCGCGATCGAGATGCTCGACCGCGCCGCGGCCAACGGGGTGAGATTTGGCTGGGTGACTTTCGGCGCGGAGTACTCCGCCGACGCCGCGTTCCTTCGCGACCTCGAGATCCGGGGCCTTCGCTATGTGGCGCCGCGGTCGACGTCCAAGGAAGGCGACCGCTCCTTCGGCGGGCCGGGGTCCTGGATCACGAACAGCGACAGCGGCGCCTCGCACGAGTCGGTGCTGCGCGCGGCGCGGGCCGGGGACGAATGCGCCCACGCGTTCGACCAGCGGCGGCGCGAGATCGGGCTCGATCATTTCGAAGTGCGCACGTACCAGTCCCTGCTGCGGCACCTGGCGCTCTCGTCGGCGAGCATCCTCTTCCTGGAGGAGCGGGTGAAGAAGGCCGGCGTCCGCAAGGATCGGCCCGCGATCAAGTCGCGGGCGCTTTGAGCGCGCGCTACCTCGCGGTCTCTATTTCCTGTTGATTCCTACCCGTCGGTCGTCCCCTCTTCCGTTCCAAAGTCACGATCCGCGATTCGGGCCCATCCGCCTTCTGCGCGGGATTGGTACCCCCGAGTGTCTTTGCGCGGAAAAAAACACCTTCCGGTAGCTTTGTAGGCTATCAGGGGTGTCCCCTAAACATCTGCGACTAGCGTTGTAAGTCCATGATCCCCATTCGGATGAGGGGTAATTCCCGAGTCCATGATGGGGTCTGGCATCCCGCTTGCTTTTCATCGCCGGTCACGGGTTGTGGCCGTTTGTGTCGCACTGGGGTTTGGTGGGATTTTTGGCAGGGACATTGGAGATGAAGATGAAGAATCTGGTGAGGTGGTTCAAGGGAGGGGACGGGGGGCCGATCCTCGCAAAGCCGGCACGGAAGCCGGGGGCGTTGCATCAGAGCGCGATCATCGCCGGAATGGCCATGATGGCGCTGATGGTCTTCCAGGCGGGCCTCAGCTGGGCCCAGGACAAGAAGGAGGAAAAGCCCGCGGCGCCTGCTGCGGCCCCAGCCGCCGCTCCGTCGCAGGAGATGAAGGCGCCGGAAAAGCCCGCCGAGAAGCTGGACTACGCCAAGAAGCAGGCGGAAGTGCTGGGCACGCCGAAGTGCATGATGGACACGATGTGGGTGCTCATCACGGGCATGCTCGTGTTCTTCATGAACCTGGGCTTCGCCACGGTCGAATCCGGCATGTGCCGGGTCAAGAACGCGGTGAACATCCTTTCGAAGAACTTCATCGTGTTCGCCGCCAGCGCGGCGGCGTACTGGTTCCTCGGATGGGGCGTCATGTTCGGCGACGGCAACGACTTCTTCGCCTCGAGCGGACTCTTCATGGTCAACGGCGCGGACTTCAGTCCGCTGACCGGCGACGACTATAAGAATGCCGGCGGCGTCTACAACGGCATCTCGTGGACCGGCGTTCCGCTGTGGACCAAGTTCTTCTTCCAGCTGGTGTTCGCCGGCACCGCCGCGACGATCGTGTCGGGCGCGGTCGCCGAGCGCATCAAGTACTCGTCGTTCATCATCTTCACGTTCTTCATGGGCATGGCGATCTACCCCGTCGTGGGTCACTGGATCTGGGGAGGAGGCTTCCTGGCGAACAAGGGCTTCGTCGACTTCGCCGGCTCCACCCAGGTGCACTCGATCGGCGGCTGGGGCGCGCTGGTCGGCGTCTGGATGCTCGGACCCCGCATCGGGAAGTACGGTCCGGACGGCAAGGTCAATCCCATCGCGGGCCACAGCCTGATGGCGGCCACGATCGGCACCTTCGTCCTCTGGTTCGGCTGGTTCGGGTTCAACCCCGGCAGCACGATGGGCGTCGATCCCCTCGCGATCGGCGAGATCACGGTCACGACCAACACGGCCGCGGCATTCGCGACGCTGACGTCGACAGCCACGTGCTGGATCATGATGGGCAAGCCGGACCTCGGCATGACGCTGAACGGCTGCCTCGCGGGCCTCGTGGCGATCACGGCCCCCTGCGCGTTCGTCTCGGTCGGCTCCTCGGTGATCATCGGCTCGGTTGCCGGCGTGCTCGTGGTGTTCGCGGTCCTCATGTTCGACAAGCTGAAGCTGGACGATCCGGTGGGCGCCCTCTCGGTGCACCTGGCGAACGGCGTGTTCGGGACGATCTGCGTCGGCCTGTTCTCGACGGCCGACCGCATCGGACCCCGCACCGGCAACGCGGTCATCATGGAAGCGCTGAAGACGGATCCGAATGCCGGCGCCGGCCTCTTCATGGGCGGCGGCTTCAAGCAGCTCGGCGTCCAGCTCCTGGGCGTGGGCATGACGGCGGCCTACGTCGTCATCGCGTCCCTGGTCTTCTGGTCGATCTGCAAGGCGACGGTCGGCATGCGCGTGTCGGCCGAAGAGGAGACGTCGGGCCTGGACCTGGGCGAGCACGGCATGGAGTGCTACTCGGGCTTCACGACCCAGAACAAGTAACTGAAACCAGGGTCCTCCCCCGGGCTTGTCCCGGGGGAGGACCCCTGATAGGAGAAATTACGTGAAGAAGGTGGAAGCGATCATCAAGCCGCACAAGCTGGACGACGTCAAGGCCGCGCTGACGCAGGCCGGGGTCCAGGGGATGACGGTGAGCGAAGTGCGCGGCTTCGGCCGTCAGAAGGGCCATAAGGAGCAGTATCGGGGCGCCGAATACACGGTCGATCTGGTTCCCAAGGTGAAGGTCGAAGTGGTCTGCGCCGACGGCGCGGTGACGGCGGTCGTCGAGGCGGTCACCCGCGCGGGGCGCACGGGCGAGATCGGCGACGGCAAGATCTTCGTCTACTCTCTTGAAAGCGTGGTCCGCATCCGCACGGGAGAGAAGGGCGAATCCGCCGTCTAGGGGTCTTTCCAGCAGATTGCCGCCGCCGCGGGGGGTCGTTCCGGCCCCCGCGGCGGCGTTCTTATTGGAGTGCATTCGGGCGCGGGATCCGCGAACTTCTTTCCACCGGGCCCCGGACGGGTATAATCTCTCGTCAGATCGGCTACCCCTCCTGAGGAGCCCGGATGAAGAAGGTCGAAGCCGTCATCAAGCCGTTCAAGCTGGACGAGGTCAAGAACGCCCTGAGCCTGGTCGGAGTCCAGGGGCTGACGGTCAGCGAGGTGCGCGGCTTCGGCCGTCAGAAGGGCCATAAGGAGCACTACCGGGGCCAGGAGTACGCGGTGGACCTGGTCCCCAAGGCGAAGCTGGAAGTGGTCTGCGCGGACGGCGCGGTGGCCTCCGTGGTCGAGGCGATCACCCGGTCGGCCCGCACCGGGGAGATCGGGGACGGCAAAATTTTCGTGATCCCGCTGGAGTCCGTCATCCGCATCCGCACGGGTGAGAAGGGCGAGGCGGCCGTCTGAGCCTGAGGAGACATGGCGATGAAAATGGTCGAGGCGATCATCAAGCCGTACAAGCTGGACGAGGTCAAGATGGCCCTCACCCAGGCCGGCGTCCAGGGGCTGACGGTGACCGAGGTTCGCGGCTTCGGCCGCCAGAAGGGCCATAAGGAGCAGTACCGCGGCGCCGAGTACACGATCGACTTGGTCCCGAAAGTCAAAGTCGAGGTGGTCGTCGGCGAGGCCGCCCTCCAGAACGTGGTCGACGCGATCATGCGGGCGGCGCGGACGGGCGAGATCGGCGACGGCAAGATATTCATCTACTCCCTGGAGGCCGTGACCCGGATCCGGACGGGCGAGAAGGGCGAGTCGGCCGTCTAGGCCGCCATCGCCCTCCGCGCGCGGCGCGACCGGGCTCCTTATGGGCGACACCGCACCACTGCACCTGAAGGGGCTCCTGAAGCGGCAGCGCGAGGAGATCCGCGCCCGCCACGAGGGCGGCGCGCTCGGGGGCCAGATCGCCACCGCCCTCACCGACCTCTACGACCGCGTCATCGTCGCCGCCTACCAGATCGCCCTCGAAAAGGCCGGCGCCGGCGCCCGGCCCGCCCTCCTCGAGAACCTCGCCCTCGTCGCCGTCGGCGGCTACGGCCGCGGCGACACCGCCCCGTTCTCCGACGTCGACCTCCTCTTCCTCCGCTCGGACCGCGCCGGGCAGGCCGAGCAGGACGTGGTCAATGCGCTCGTCCGCAACCTCTGGGACTACGGCATGAAGCTGTCCCAGAGCGTGCGGACGCCGAAGGATACCGTCGATTTCGCCCGGCAGGACCTGACGCTGCGGACCTCGCTGACGGAGGCGCGCCTCCTGGTGGGCAACCAGGCGCTCTTCGCCGACCTGCAGCGGCGGAACCACCGGATGATTTCGACCACGTCGATCACGAAATTCATCGACCAGATCGTCGAGGAGCGGCGCAAGGAGCACCAGGATTATTTCGCGACGGTGAACCTGCTGGAGCCGAACGTCAAGAAGAGCCCGGGCGGGATGCGGGACGTGCACCTGCTGCGCTGGATCGCGCTGCCGCGATACGGGACGCGCGATCCGCAGATGCTGCGCGCGGCCGGGGTCCTCAACCTCGAGGACGCCCAGACGATCTCGTTCGTCACGGAGTTCCTGTCCCGGATCCGGAACGAACTGCACTTCCACGCCGGACAGGCGCAGGACGTGCTCACGCGCGACGAGCAGGTGCGCGTGGCCAAGTGGATGAAGTTCGAGAACCAGGGACCGCTGCTCTTCGTCGAGCGCTTCATGCAGCAGTACCACCGGCAGACGATGGCGCTGCACGACGCGGTCATGCGCTTCGCCCACGGGGCGCGGATGCCCGGGACCTTCCGGACGCTGCTGAACAGGTTTTCGACGCGCATCGTCGAGGAGCACTTCATCGCGAAGAGCGACTCGATCTCGCTGCGCGAGGACGCGCCGATCGACAAGGCCGAGACGCTGCTGCGCCTCTTCGACCTGGCGCGCCAGCGATCCGTCGAAGTGGCCCACGAGTCGCTCGAACGCGTGCGCCGGGCCGCACCGACCGCGGAACTGACCCCGGCGTCCCGCCAGCTCTTCCTCCGGATCATGTCCGACTCGAAGGGCCTGGGCCTGCTGGTGCGCAACCTGCACCGCGTGGGCCTCCTCGGCCGGTTCATCCCGGCCTTCGAGCATGCCCGCTGCCTGATGCAGTGGAACCAGTACCACAAGTACACGGTCGACGAGCACTCGATCCGCGCCCTCGAATCCGCCACGTTCCGCGCGAACGACAAGGGACCCGTCGGCCAAGCCTACCGCGAGACGAAACGCAAGGACGTGCTCCATCTCGCGCTCCTCCTTCACGACATCGGCAAGGGCTACGAGGAGGACCACAGCGAGGTGGGGCGGAAGATCGCCGAGACCCTGGCCGGCGAGCTGGGCCTGGGCGAGCACGAGCGGCAGCAGCTCGTCTTCCTGGTCCACAAGCACCTCGTCATGGCCCACGTCGCCACCCGCCGCGACATCTCCGACCCCGCGACGCTCGTCCAGTTCGTCCGCACCGTCGGCACCGAGGAGACCCTGCGCATGCTGTTCATCCTCACGGTGTCGGACACCGACGCGGTCGCGCCCGGCAGCCTGACGAACTGGAAGGAATCGCTTTTCGTCGAGCTCTATGCGCGGACGACGGAGGAGCTGACGGGCGACGCGCCCGTGGCCGACGAGGCGGAGCGCCGGGAGATGATCTTCGGGCAGCTCCGGCCGCAGCTGGCCCCCGAGTTCGGCCTGGACTGGCTGAACGTCCAGCTCGACGCGATGCCCCTGTCCTATCTCCGCAAGCATCCGCCCGAGGTCATCGCCGCGCACCTGAGGGCGCAGAAGGTCCTGGGCGACTCCGGCGTCCGCGTCGAATCCCACCACCTCAAGGAGCGCGGCCTGACCGAGCTGACGGTGTTCACGCGCGACAACGTCACGCCCGGCATCTTCGCCAAGATCACCGGCGTGCTGGCCGCCCTCCGCTTCCAGATCGTGGAGGCCGAGATTGTGACGCGCAAGGACGGGCTGGTGGTGGACACGTTCCGAGGCGTCGACGCGGACTACACCCGCGAGTCGCCGCCCGACCGCACGCGCGAGCTGACGACGGCGGTCGAGAGCGTGCTGCTCGGGAAGCAGTCGGTGGAGACGCTCTTCGCGTCGCGCCACGAACCGGCGCTGCCGCGCGGCGCCGGCATCGCGGGCGCGCCGACGCAGGTGGAGATCGACAATACGACGGCCGACCAGGCCACGATCGTCGAAGTCTTCGCCGACGACCGTCCCGGCCTGCTCTACTCGATCGCGCGGACCCTCTTTGAGCTCGATCTTTCCATCCGCTCGGCGAAGATCTCGACCAACCTGGACCAGGTCGCGGACGCCTTCTACGTCACCGACAAGGGCGGGGCGAAAGTGTCGGACCCGGTGCGCCTGGAGACGGTCCGGAAGCGTCTGCTGGAAGTCCTTCCCTCCGGAATCCCCGTAGACAGTATTCGGTAGACAGAAGACCGCAGATGGCTCCCCCCTAAGGGGATTGTCTGGAGTCTCCCGTCTACGGTCTGCTGTCTACAGTTTACTGAGTAGCCACCCCTCCGCCAGGATCAACACCGTCAGCACCGCGCCGGTCTGCAGGATGAGCCCCGTGATGTCCTTGATCCACTGCACGGGCGTATAGGCGGCGTCGACGTCGCGCTGGATGAACGCGTAGGCGACGACGGACTGGGCGCAGCCGATGTGCGTCCAGCAGCCGCCCAGCGCGTAGCCGGTGATCTGGGCCATCGAGAAGAGGTGGATCAGGCTGAGCGGCAGGTTGTGCAGCGCGCGCGAGGCGAAGTCGGCCACGACGTTGTTGTCGAGGATCGCCGAGAGGAACGTGCAGCCGTAGCATTGGAGGAGGGCGACGACGGCGGGTCCGGTCGTCTCGATGCCGGCCTTGACGACGTGCTGCAGCTGCTCGAAGAAGGCGGCCTTGGTGAGCAGGGTGATCGAGAGAAAGAGGGGGAAGAGGAAGTAATACTCCGCGAATTCGACGCGCGCCTCGTGGATGGCGAGGCCGCGCAGCTTGGGCAGGTCGCGCACGCCGGCCATCGCGACGAGGAAGGCCGCGAGCGAGGCGAGGAAGAGCGGCACGCGGTGGTCGATGCCGTGCCAGATCAGGCAGCCGACGAAGGGGATCAACGCCAGGGCCGCGACCTTGGACGCGCTCAGGCGGCGCACCCTCAGCTTCGCGATCGCCTCCTCCACGGGATTATCCGCCTTGTCCGCGCCGGCCAGGTCGCCCTTGGACAGCTTGACGTAGTGATCGTCGAGCGCGTCGGCCAGGTCCTCGCTGACGAATTTGCCGAGCAGCATCTTCCGCGTCTCCGGGGCGATGCCCTCGTCGACCAGCGCCTCGCCCATCGGCTCGCCCTTGTGGATCCGCTCGAGGACCGGCTTGAGGTGGTCGCCGACTTCTTTGACGTGGGCGCCGACGAACTCGACGGGCGTCAGCACCTCCCCGTGGCGGACGGCCTGCATGAAGCGGACCGTGTCGACGTTGGCGTCGAGCACGTCGAGCTTGGAGAGGTCGACCCGCTGGCCCTTCAGCCGCTTCCGCAGGTTCCACGCGACGACCGCGAAGCTGGCGACGGCGGCCGGGGCGCAGTAGCGGATGAAGAACAGGTTGGTTAGGTGGGGATGCAGGTTTGCCTTCATGATCAGGTTCGGCGGCTCGCCGTACGCGAGCCAGACGCCGCAGATCGTGGTGACGGCCGTGCAGACGATGACGGCATAGCGGACGGCGGAGGTCGGCGCGGCCGCCAGGAACATGATGATGACCAGCGTGCGGATCGTGAGGCCGATCATCGAGACGCCGTCCAGGATGCCCGAGGCGACGGCGACGACGCCGGTCACGGCCAGAGTGGTCCCGAGCACGCTGCCCTTGTTCTTCCGGAAGAGGAAGAAGGTGATCTGCTCGAGGATGCGAGTCTGGGCGACGACGGCGACGAAAAAGGTCAGGCCCAGGATGAAGAGCATCGTGTCGGCATGGATGAGGTCGTCGAGCCCGTGGAAGGAGAGGATGTTGTGCTTGAGGAAGCCGCTCCAGCCGTGTTCGGAGATCTCCAAGTGGAAATCGGTCTTCGGAATGCCGCAGAAGGTGGCGACGATGATGAGGAGCATCCCGTAGGTCAGCGCGTTCTTGTGGAGCTGGTACTTGAACGAACCGAACAGGAAGAGCCCCAGGATCGTCGCGAAGACCTCCGTCGCCAGCAGCCAGACGGGCATCGCGACAGCGCGGCCGATGCCGAAGACGATGGCCGCGGCCACGACCGAGATCAGCATGAACTTGCGTTGCGGGTAGTAGATCGTCGACGGCGGCGGCGCGGCGGGTTCGGCGGCGGAAGCGGAATCGGACATGGCCCCCCAATCTCCCAGCTGAAATGGTTCCCCGATCGGAAAGACAACTGACTCGAGGATTAGAGCAGATGGGAACCGGGGGCGCAACAGAAACAGAGCTTAACTAGCGACATACTACTATTATTTTTGCTTCTGTTGCAGGTAGTCCTGCCACGGGTCGAATCCGGTTTCGATGTTCTCCGGCTTGAGGCTCATTCCCTGGTACTTTGTGAACGCGTCGGGGCCCATCGCGACGCTGAGGCCCTGGTTGGCCTTCTCCTGCACCCGGCCCACCGCGGCGACATAGGTGCTGTCGGTGCCGGGAATCTTCTCCGTGAACAGCCGACCGAAGAGCTTCTGGACCGCGCCCGTGTCGCCGCTGGTGAATGCGGCGAGCAGGTCGTCGGCTGCGTTCGTCCCGTCCTGTCTCGGGGTCTTGAGGATGTCGAAGATCTCCTTCTTGCAGGTGTTGGCGATGGCGGACACGCGCGTCTGGGCCTGCGCATCCAGGGCGAGTTCCTTGGCGAGGTCGAAGATCGGCATCTTCCGGTCTTCGCCCAGTCCCTTGCCGCCGTCCTTCTTCTTGATCTTCTCCTCGAGGCGCGCGTCGACGATCTTTTCGATGTCCTCCTCGGAAACGGCGGGGACGGCGGCCGCGGCCGGGGCGGCGAGGGCGGGGCGTTTCGCGACGGCCTCGGCGGCGGCGCTCGCGGCGGCGGCCTTCTTCTCGGCCCGCACGACCTGCTCCTGCAGTTCCTCGACCGCCTTGCGCCCGGCGGACTCCTTCAGCTTCGCCTCCAGCCGGTCCAGGCGGGCGTCCATCTCGTCCACCTCGCGGCGGGCCGCGTTGAGCGCGCTGTTCTGGAAGGCCAGGGCGACCCCGAGGGCCGCGCAGAGGACGATGAGGACGGCGGGCAGAAAGCGGTTCATAGGGGCCTCCTGACCCCCTTACCGGGATCCCCGCCGACCGGATTCATTTATTGCCATTCGAGAAACCGCTCGATAAAATCACCCCCCATGGACCGCATACCGATGACCCCCACGGGGTTCGAGCAGATGAGGAAGCGGCTCGACCACATGAAGAACGTGGAGATGCCGCGCGTGCAGAAGGCTCTCGGCGAGGCCCGCGAGATGGGCGACCTCTCCGAGAACGCCGAGTACGATGCCGCCCGCAGCGAGATGTGGAATCTCGACACCATGATCGCCGACCTCGAGACGAAGGTCTCGCTCGCCGAGATCTTCGATCCCAAGACGATGAAGCTCGACACGGTCGCGATCGGCGCCGCCGTGAAGGTCGAGGACGTCGACAAGAAGATGAAGGACGAGTTCCTGCTCGTCGGCGAAGGCGAAGTGCGCGAGGGCGTCGACACGGTCTCGGTCACGTCGCCCCTCGGCTCCGCGCTGATCGGCAAGAAGATCGGCGAGATCGCGGAGGTCCAGGCCCCGCGCGGCAAGGTCCGCTATAAGATCATGTCGTTCAAGTATGGCTAAAGCCTACGCGAACTGCGCGGAGTCGGGGCTCGACGCCAGGCTCCCGCGCATCGAGACCTGGGTCAGCCAGTTCCCCAAGTACACGATCACGATCATCGATCCCGAGTACAACGCGATCTGCCCCAAGACCGGCCTGCCCGACTTCGGCACCCTCACGGTGCAGTACGAGCCCGGCAGGAAGTGCATCGAACTGAAATCCTTCAAGATGTACATGACCGCGTATCGCGACATCGGGATCTTCTACGAGAACGCCGTGAACCGCATCCTGCGCGACCTCGTCCAGGCCTGCGACCCGGTGTGGATGACGGTGACCGGGGAGTTCAACGCGCGCGGCGGGATCAAGACCCGCGTCGACGTGCGCCACGACCGCGCGACGTAAGGGGGCCGCATGCTGTTCACCGCGCTCCTCCTCGCCCAGGCGGCGGGCATCGACTGGAAGACGGATTACGCCGCCGCCCTCAGGGAAGCCCAGAAGGACGGCCGCCCTGTCGTCGTCTTCTTCGGCGGCCCCGACTGCCCGCCCTGCGAGAAGATGAAGGCGACCACCTTCAAGGACGCGGCCGTGATCGGCGCCGTCGCCAAGGGATTCGTCAGCGTCGGTGTCCATCTCGACGGCCCCAACGATCTGGTCAAGCAGTTCGGCATCGAATCGATCCCGACGACGTTCCTGGTCGCGTCGGACGGCACGCGGATCCGGAAGTGGGAAGGCTACCTGGGGCCGGAGGAGTATCGGAAGAATCTCGGGTCGGCGGTCGCGGCGTTCGCAAAGATCCGCGAGGTGGAGCCGAAGCTGAAGCTGGATCCGGACTCGCTGGAGCTGAACCTGGAAGCCGCGGACCATTACGAGGCGCTGGGGCGGGGCAGGGCGGCGGCGGACGCGCTCAAGCGCGCAGCGGGCCGGACGGAAGACGCGAAGAAACGCGCGGCGCTGCTGGTCCGGACCCTGGGCCAGCTTTATGGCGTCGAGGTCGACCAGGCGCTGAACGACGAGCTCCTCGCGGTGGCGGCGGAGGCGGAGAAGCTGGACGCGGCCCAGCGCGGCGAGGCGCTGGCGGCGCGGGCGCAGGTGGCGATGAACCGGGAGAAGCCGGACGACGCGATCGCGCTGTTCGAGGAGGTCGTCGCAAAGCACCCGGCCTGCGACAAGGCGGCGGTCTCACTGCTCTGGCTGGCGGACCTATACCATCACGCGAAGAAGGACAATGCGAAGGCGAAGGCCGCGCTGGAGCGCATCCTGAAGGAATACGCCAAGTCGGAGGTCGTCGACGACGCCCGCGCGATGCTGGAGCACCTCAAAGAGCACGAGTAGTTCTACTTCCGTTTCAGCGCTTCCAGGACGTCCTTCACATGCGGCCTCTCCTGGTTGAACTCCACGATCTGCAGATCTCCGCCCAGGATCCGGACCCCGCTGAGGCCGAAGCCGTTGCCGCCGGCTTTCGCCTTGTAGAGAGCCAGGACGAGTCGCTCCTGACCGTCGACCGAGACCCTCGAGAGGACCCAGAGCAAATCGTTGACGTTGGGGAGCGTGCCGCCGACGCCGCCGTAGAAACCTCCCGCGGCCGGCGTCGCGACCGGGAGCGTCACCGCGGGTGGCGGAGGAGGCGTCCGCGCCTGCTGCTCGCGCAAGCGCCGGACTTCCTTCGATAGATCCTCCATGGCCTGGGCGGAATCGAACGCGGGCTCCCGGACCTTCCGGAGCTCCGCGATCTCCGCGCGCAAGTCGGCCAGCTCGCGGGTGAGCGCGGCGGGATCCGTCGATGGCGCAGCGCAGGCGCCGAGCAGCAGGATCGCCGGAAGGCAGAATTTCATGGGCCCCTCCCATCCCCGCTCCGGCCTCTTGGACGCAGCGGCGATCTCGAAGTTCACGGAATGCGGCCGGGATCCCGGAGCGAGGAAATACCTTGGGGGACATATTTTCAAATGCAAAGAAATGTTTAATGAGCATCAGTTGTTCGAGGATCTTTCGTGGCAAGGTCCTTTCACCGGAGTCTCGGGATCGCCCTGCTGATCGTCTCGACCGCGTCGGCGCAGGGAACCCCTGAAGAGGCCCGCACCCGGCTTTCCCGGGAATTCGAGCGGGACATCGTCCCGATCCTCTCCAGGTACTGCATCGCCTGCCACGGATTTTCCAAGCCCAAATCGGACCTGAACCTCTCCCTGTTCCGATCCGGGGAGGCGGCCCTCTCCAAACCCCAGGTGTGGAAGGAAGCCGCCTCCCGGATTTCATCGTTCGAGATGCCGCCCAAGAAGGAGCCGACGCAGCCGACCCCCGACGAGCGCGCCCGCGTCGCCGCCTGGGTCGCCGGTTTCAGGCAGCTTCAGCCCAAGGATCCGGGCCGCGGGACGATCCGGCGCCTCTCCCAGGTCGAATACGCCAATACCCTCGCCGACCTGCTCGGCGCCGATCCGAAGGTCGCCGACGAGATCCCACGGGACGAGGTCGGCCCCGGCTTCAACAGCTCCATCCCGCCCCTCCTCATGGAGAAGTATCTCGCCGTTGCCGAGGCCGCCCTGGAGGACGTCATCAAGCCCGACCAGCTGAAACTGAAGTGGACCGCGGGGCAGCTCCGCGGCGCCGTCGACGGCAGGTTCGCTGGCCCCGGCGAAGTCAACGCGTCGTTCATCGCGCCGGCCGAAGGTTCCTATGCGATCACGATCCGCGCCGGCTCCGAGAAGCCGCCCGGAAAGCTCGCCGTCCGGGTCAACGGCGAGTCCGTCGGCGAGGCCCGCATCAATGCGGCCCCGAACACCCCGGGCCCGACCACGATCACCTGCAAGCTGCTGCCGGGCAGCGCCGTCCTCTCCGTCGGATCGGCCAACCCGTTCCTCGAGCCGGCGCCCGCGGGCGCCAAGCCCGCCCCGCGCAATATGGTCCTCGAGTCGATCGAAATCGTCGGTCCGCCCGGCGCGAAGCCCACCGCTCAGCAGCGCAGGCTCTTCGTCGCGGCCCCGGGGAAGGACCTCCCGCCGCGCGATGCCGCCCGGAAAATCCTCGAGCCCTTCGCCCGCCGAGCGTTCCGGCGCCCGCCGCGGCCCGCCGAACTCGACGCGCTCCTCAAGGTCTTCGAGCTCGCCGACCATCAGGGCGCGATGTTCACCGAGTCGGTCCGCCTCATGCTGAAAGCCGCGCTCGTATCCCCGTCGTTCCTCTATCTCACCCCCGACGACGGCACGGCAAACGGCGCCGACGGCGCGATCGTCCCGCTCGGCGACCACCAGCTCGCGTCCCGCCTGTCCTATCTCTTCTGGTCCACGATGCCCGACGACGAGCTGTCCGCGCTGGCCGACGCCGGCAAGCTCCGGGACCCCGCCGTCCTCGCCGCCCAGGTCCGGCGCCTGATCGCCGATGCGCGCTCGCGCGCCCTCTTCCAGGGCTTCGGCGCCGCGTGGCTCGGCCTCGACCATATCGCCGAGCTGGACATCGACGAGAAGAAGTTCCCCCTCATGACGAAGCCGATGCGCCGCGCGATGCTCGAGGAGGCCTCGCTTCTTTTCGACGCGATCCTGCGCGGCAACCGCAGCATCCTCGAGTTCATCGACTGCGACTATACGTTCGCGAACGACACGCTGGCCCGCGTCTACGGCCTCGACGTGAAGGACTCGAAGATGGTCCGCGTCCCGCTCACCGACAGGAACCGCGGCGGCATCCTGACCCTCCCCGGGGTGCTCGCGGTGACCTCGCTGCCCAACCGCACGAGCCCGGTCAAGCGCGGCCGCTGGGTGCTGGAGCAGGTCCTGGGCCAGACGCCCCCCGCGCCGCCCGCCGACGTGCCCCCGCTCGACAAGCAGGACGCGGGGGCCGCCGGGAAGCTGAACCTGCGGCAGAAGATGGAGCGCCACCGCTCGAATCCCGCCTGCTTCGGCTGCCACCAGACGATCGACCCCATCGGCTTCGGCCTGGAAAACTTCGACGTCGTCGGCCGCTGGAGGGACAAGGACGAAAGCGGCCTCCCGATCGACGCGAAAGGCGAGCTGCCCGGCGACATCCGCTTCAGCGGGCCCGCCGAGCTGAAGCGGATCGTGCTCGCGCGGAAGGACGAATTCTGCCGGAATCTCGTGCGGCGCATCCTTGCGCATACGCTCTGCCGCAGCCTTTCGGGCTACGACGAGATCGTGGCCGACGAGATCGCCGACGCCGTCGCGCGCGACGGCTATCGATTCCAGACGATCTGGATCCAGGTCGCGACCAGCTACCCGTTCCTGAACCGCCGGATTTCACGATAAGAGGGGACCTTATGGACCAGCGCTGGCTCATCAGTCGTCGGACCGTCCTGAGGGGGCTGGGCGCCACGATGGCGCTGCCGCTGCTCGAAAGCATGGGATGGGCCGAGCCGCGGGCCGCGAAGCTGCCCGTGCGGATTGGCTTCATGTATATGCCCGACGGCGTCAACCAGAAGGAGTTCTGGCCGTCCAATCCCGCTGCCTTCCCGCAGCTGCTTCCGTCCTCGCTGGAACCCCTGCGGCCCGTCCTCGACCAGTGCCTGCTGCTGGACGGGATCGACAACGTCAATCGCTCCCCCTTCAATGACGCGGCGCACGCGATCGAGCTCTCGACGTGGCTGACGGCGACGCTGCCGGACGCGACGCGCCGGGACACGATCAGCATCGCGCCGTCCGCGGACCAGATCGCGGCGGAGCAGTTGGGCCAGTACACGATGCTTCCCTCCGTCGAGCTCGGCACCCGGGCGAACGAGCTGACGGGAATCGGGCAGGACGGGCTGAACAAGCGGTACTACACCACGGGGAACTTCCGCACGGCGACGCAGCCGCTGCCGGTCATGGTGAGCCCGGCCGAAGTCTACAAGCGCCTCTTCGCCACCCGGGGCGCCGTGCGCAAGGCCGGCGGCCCGGAGATCGACGCGGGCCAGTTCGCGGCGTCGTCGGCCCCGTCGGACGCGCCGAAGGGGGAGTCGCTCGACCGGAGCATGCTGGACCTCGTCCGCGAGAGCGCCGCCGATCTCCAGCGGCGGGTGAGCCGCGACGACCAGAGTCAGATCGACGATTATCTGGACAGCGTCCGCCAGCTGGAGAAGCGCGTGGCGGCCGTGGAGCAGCGGCGCGCGTCGGTCGTCAAGGCCGCGGCGACGCCGCCGGTGGCGGCATCGAGCGTCGCCCGTTCGGCCCCGCTCGAGGTGAAGATCCCGGCGGGGGATATCGCGTGGAGCGAGCACGTCCGCGTCCTCGGCGACCTGCTCGTGCTCGCGTTCCAGACCGACGTCACCCGGGTCGGCACGCTGATCACGTCGATGAACCAGGGGATCCGCTATCCGGAGCTCGGCCAGAGCGAAGCCCACCACGAGCTCAGCCATCACGGGGGCGACGCGGCCAAGCTGGCGGCAGTCGCGAAGATCGACCGTTTCAACCTTGAGCAGTTCGCCTATGTCGCCGGCCGGATGAAGGGGTTGAAGGAAGGCCCGGGGTCGCTGCTCGACAACACGATCCTGATGTGGGGGTCCGGACTTGGGGACGGAGACAGTCACACGCACCAGAGGCTGCCGACGATCCTTGCGGGGAAGGGCGGCGGGACGGTGCGCGTCGGTCGCTATGCGAAGGCCCACGGGAACCAGGGGGACCTGCTGACGGCGATCCTGGCGCGGGCCGGGGTCAAGCTGCCGAAGCCGATCGGGATCGGGACGAAGCTGCTCCAGGAGCTCGCATAACGGGGGGCGTTCCGGCGGGCTCAAACTGCGGGGGGAGACGGAGGTCTCCCTTCGACGATGGACGCAGTGCCGACAGTCTTTGTCGTGGAGGACACGCCGCAGACGCGCACGATGATCGAGCGTCTGCTCGACACCTCGAAGATCCCCGCGGAATCGTTCGGGTCGGGCGAGGAATTCCTCGAGCAGTTCGACCCCGCGCGGCCGGGCTGCCTGGTGCTCGACATCCGCCTGCAGGGGATGAACGGCCTGGAGCTCCAGCGCGAGCTGCTGACACGCGGGATCCGCATCCCCGTCATCGTGATGTCCGGCGCCGTCGAGGTCCCGAAGGTCGTCTCGGCCATCCGGGCGGGGGCCGTCGACTTTCTGGAAAAGCCCTTCGATCAGGAGACCCTGCTTCGCGCGGTGCGGGAGGGCTTCGCGAAGGACCGGGAGCGCCGGCAGGATGAGGCGCGGCTGGGTTCGCTGACCGCGCGGGAGCGGCAGATCCTGAACTACCTCGTGGCGGGCGAGAACTACAAGGAGATCGCCTCGCGCCTGAACCTCAGCACGAAGACGGTGGAGGGTCACCGGGTGAATCTGCTCCGCAAGCTCGGGGTTCGCAGCGTGGTCGAAGCGGTGAAGTTCGTCCTCGAGCGCCGCCTCTCCTGACGTCCGATTTCATCCTGGAGGATCTTGGTGAGGACCCCAAACCTCCAGGATGGTTTCAGCAGGTCGGACCTCGTCGCCGAGGCGGATCTCGCCTGAGCGGACGACCCGCGCCAGCATCCCGCGGCGGCGCTCCATCTGCGCGCGCAGACCCGGCCGCAGCCGCTCGATGAACACGCAGGGCTCGCAGTCCTTGGTGAGGACCAGGGCCGCGGCGCCGATCTCCAGCACGGTTCCTTCCGGCAGGTTCTGGAGGTCGAGGCCGCGCGTCGTGATGTTCTCCCGCACCTCGCCCGGCGCCAGGCCGAAGGCGTCGCAGTTCTCCTCGGCCATCAGCAGCACCTGTCGAGAGCTCTTCGGTCGCGCGTGAAAATCGCCCTCGATTCCGAGACCTTCGATCAGCCTCAGCGAGGCCGACGGCAGCGGGGGTTCCTTGCTTTTCGGACACGCCTGCAGAAAGATGACCTGGCCCATCGGCCCCATTATAGACTC
>DASQOM010000315.1:0-10740 GCA_035644495.1 Planctomycetota bacterium
CGTGCCCGCACCCCCCGCGGTCGAGAGGGACGACTCGACGCTGATGTCCCCGTCGAGGCTCTCGACGGCGACCGATCCGCCGACGCCGCCGCCGACCCCGGTGCTCAGCTGTCCGGTGCCGCCCGCCATCGAGTACGTACCCTGGCCCAGCTCGACCAGATCCAGGGCCGGAGCGATCTGGCCCAGGAGGACGGAACCGCCGTTGCCGCCGGTCACCGAGCCGCCGGTGACGGACGCCGTGCCGGCGCCGCCGCCCAGGGTCAGCGTTCCGTAGATGCGGCAGGCCGCGCGGCCGTTGACGGTGAGGGTTCCGCCGTTGCCGCCGACTGCGTCCATGTTGGTCCCGGTCGTCACGCCGCCCGCCATCGACAGGCTCGCGACGAAGTTGATCTCGCCGGTGCCGCGCGTGGTGATGTCGCCGCCCTTCCCGCCCTGGGGCGTCGTGCCGTTGCCGGTGGCCGCGCCTCCGTCGAGATTCACGGGGACGAAGACGAAGATGTCGCTCACCTCCGCCGCGGAGTTCAGGCGCAGGAAGCCGCCGTCGCCTCCCCGGATCGAGACGGAGGCCGCGGTGTCGACCACGGCGCCGCCGGTCGTGGTGATCGCGCCCGACGTGACGAAGATGGGCCCCACGGTCGAGCTGAGGTCGATGTCCCCGCCCTTCCCGCCGTTGATGCCGGGAAGGGTGGTGTTCGCCACACCGTGCGTATCGATGGGACCGGTGATCACGACCCGGGCGGCGGAGATGGTCAGGTTCCCGCCCGCGCGGCCGTTGGACAGGGCGTCGTTTCCGAAGGTCTGGATCGTACCCTGGATATAGACGGTTCCGTTCGGGGCGTTCAGCACGATGTTCGTCTGGGTTCCGCCCCCGGAATCCCCGGCCTGAAGAAGGCCGTCAAAGACGATGTCGCCGTTGGTCGACGTCACCGTCACGGTGACGGCGCCGGACGCGGCCAGCACGCCGGTGAGATGGATCGAGCCCGCGGACGTGGTGGCCGCCGGCAGCGGCGACACCGGAGTACTGGCGAAAGTGGAGGGCGGGGTCGGGGCCGACGGGACGGCGGGCACGAAGGCCGGGCTGCCCAGCGAGATGAGGCCGCTGGCCGTGACGGAGAAGGTCCCGCCGGCGCCCCCGGTGCCGTCGACGCCCGGGCTCGAGGATGCGGTCCCGCCGCTGCAGGTCACCGAAAGGGCGGTGACGGAGGCCGCCACTGCGACATTCAGCACCTGCGGGTCCTCGTGGCAGCCCGCGAGGGCGAGCAGCGAGAGAACGAGCGCGGAAAGGCGGCGGGAATTCATGAAAGGAACCCTCAATGAAGCCAACCAGTATATAGACCCACCCCGGAAAAGCAAAGTTGCGCCGGGGACCCGAGTTCGTGTTTAAACGCGCAGGGGCTCCGGAGCGTTGGGTCGCAACGGATTCCGCCAGCGCCGGAAGGAGTCGGCCACGATGACCAGCAGGCAGCCGACCATGATCGCTGTGAGGGCGATGTTCAGGCCCCATTTGAATGCCTCAGCCCCTGTCGAAGCCTCCTGCGCCTTTTGCAAGAACCCCTTGGGATCGGTCTTGACGACGACGTTGCTGCTGAAGACCAGCAAATAAGCGGCGGACAGCGTCGTCATCATGACGAACGCCATTGGCAGGATTGTCACGAACGCGTACTTCCCGCGGCCGGCGTTGATCATCACCGTCGTCGCGACGCTCAGCGCGATCGCGGCGAGCAGCTGGTTGGCGATGCCGAACATCGGCCAGATCGTGTCGATCGACCCGGTCCAGATGAAGTAGGACCAGCAGACGACGACGACCAGCGTGGAGATCACCGCGCCGGGCATCCAGTCCTGTTTGCCGAGCTGGGGGTGCAGCCGCCCGCCGAGCTCCTGCACGATGAAGCGGGCGATACGCGTGCCGGTGTCGATCGTGGTGAGGATGAACAGCGCCTCGAACATGATCGCGAAGTGGTACCAGAACGAGATCAGTTTCGAGAACCCGGGCAGTCCGGAGAAGATCTTGGAGATGCCGACGGCGAGCGAGACGGCGCCGCCCGAGCGGCCCTGCAGCTGCTCGCCCACGCCCTTCTCGAACGCGCCAAGTTCGTGCGGCTCCCCGAACTCCGCGGTGCCGGCCTTCATCATCTGGTCGTGGAAGCCGGGCTGCTTGGCCAGGTCGACGTTGATCGAGAAGTAGTCGCCGGGCTGCAGCGAACAGGCGGCGATGAGGGCGACGACGCCGACCAGGCCTTCGATCAGCATGGCGCCATAACCGATCGGGCGGGCCTGCGACTCCTTGTCGATCATCTTGGGAGTCGTTCCCGAGGAGACGAGGGCGTGGAAGCCGGAGATCGCGCCGCACATGATCGTGATGAACATGAAGGGGAAGACCTTGCCCGGGACGATCGGCCCGCCGCCCGCGCAGAAGGCGGTGGCGGACGGCATGTTCAGCCGGGGGTTCACGATAAGGACGCCGAGGACAAGCCCGGCGATGGTCCCGATCTTGAGGAAGCTGGAGAGGTAGTCGCGCGGGCAGAGCAGGAGCCAGACCGGGAGCACCGACGCGGTGAAGCCGTAGAACGCGATCGCGACGGTGACCTGGTTCTTGCTCAGGCCGAAGAGGGGCTCCAACGGCGAACCGGGGATCAGGCTGCCGAGCCAGGTGCAGGAGAGGACGGCGACGGCGCCGATCAGCGACGCCTCGACGACCCTGCCCTTGCGGATCTTGTACATCCAGAGGCCGACGAAAAGCGCGATCGGAACCGTGCACGCGATCGTGAAGACGCCCCACGAGCTGCCGCGGATGAGGCGGCGCGAGCCGTCGGGCATGGGATAGACGCCGGACTCCGTCGCCTTCCCGAAGCCGTCGGTCGACTCCAAGTCGAAGTCCTCCTGGACGCTGAGGCTTTCTCCCGACTTGCCGTAGACGATCTTGACCGGGCCGGGGATCTTCCAGAGATGATCGGAGATCCGCTCGGGGCTCTTCTGCGTCACAATCGAGCTTCCCGGGGGGAACTTGAGCTCCTCTCCGCCGAGCGCCTTCACGACGACGAGGCCGAGCCCCGCCAGCGCGTTCACGATGATGAAGAGGATCGCGATGGCGCAGACCACGCCGGCGACGGGGCCGATCTCCTCGCGGGCGATCTCGGCAAGCGAGCGGCCCTTGCGCCTCAGGGAAGCCGCCAGGATGAGGAAGTCCTGGGTCGCGCCGGCGAGGACGACGCCGATCACGAGCCAGAGCAGGCCGGGCATATAGCCGAACTGCGCGGCGAGGACCGGCCCGACCAGCGGGCCGGCGCCGGAGATGGCGGCGAAGTGATGACCGAAGAGCACCCACTTGTTGGTCGGGTGGTAATTATGGCCGTCGTTGTAGATGTGGGCCGGGGTCGTCCGGGTGTCGTCCAGGACCGCGACTTTCGCCGCGAGGAACGCGCTGTAGAACCGATAGCCGATCGCCAGCGTAGACAAGGCGAGAATCATGATGGGCAGGGCGTGCATCTGGGTATTGTAGTAAGCGCAGGAGGTTATTCAATTACCGAGCCCCTGAGGGTTTTCCTGGTCGTCATCGCCATCCTGGCGGCCCTGCCCGCCACGCTGTGCAGTTCCGTCCTGAAGAAGCATGCGACGAAGGACGGGAACGCGGGCTCGGGCTGGATCCCGCTCGGCCTGCTGCCGTACGCCCTGACGCGCTTCCAGCACCGCCATAAGATCGCCATTGTCTGGGGATATCTCTTCTCGAACCTGCTCTTTGCCGGGGCGGTCGTGACGCTCCTGATCCTGCTCAAGACGGGGAATTCGTGAAACCCGCCTGGACCCTCCTGTTCGTGTTGTCGACGTCGGCCGCCGCCCTAGCGCACGACGAGAAGTTCTCGTCGTCCCGCGTCGAGGTCAAGGACGACGTCCTCACCTGGGCGGTCGACGTGTCTCTGCAGGGCCTCGGGACCGTGCTGACGCTGCCCGCGCCGGCGATCGACCTCACCGAGCGCCAGCTGCAGGCCTTCAAGCCCGAGATCCTGAAGTACCTCCGCAGCTGCATGCGGGTCCAGGTCAACGGGGTCGAGCTGGAGCCGGAGGACGGCGCCCTGGAGCCGGTCTATGAGACCTTCGTCGCCTCCGGCGAAAAGTACATCGCGCATTTCTGGCAGACCTTCCGTTACCGTTCGACCGCGAAGATCAGCGACGCGGTCCTGTCGGGCGCGTTCTTCGCCACGAGGACCGAGCAGCACCATGCGATCCTCGTGGTCTCGTGGGACGGCGCCAAGCGGAGCTTTTCAAGATACGGGCCCTTCGACCTGGAGCTCACGGCCCGCCGCGTCCAGCCGACGCTCTGGTCCACGGGCGGCGAGTTCCTGGTCTGGGGGATGCACCACATCTTCATCGGCTACGACCATATTGCGTTCCTCCTCGCGCTGATGCTCGGCGCGAAGAAGCTCGGCGAAATGGTGCGCATCGCGACCTCGTTCACGGTCGCGCACAGCATCACGCTGCTGCTCGCCGCGCTCGACGTGGTCCACTTGCCGTCGACGCTGACCGAGTCGCTCATCGCGGCGTCGATCGTCTACGTCGCCGCCGAAAACTACTTCCTCAAGGAAGCGAAGTACCGTTGGGTGCTGACGTTCCTCTTCGGCCTGGTGCACGGCCTCGGCTTTTCGAGCGTGCTGCACGAGCGGCTCCAGGACCTGGACTCGGTCGCGATCCCCGTGCTCTCGTTCAACCTCGGCGTCGAGCTCGGCCAGCTCGCGATCCTGCTGGTGGCCTTCCCGATCCTGACGTGGATCCGCAAGGGCCCCGATGAAGCGACGTCCGCGAAGCGCCAGGTCAAGCTGGTCCGGATCGGTTCGGCGCCGATTCTGCTGCTGGGATTGTTCTGGCTGATGGATCGGGTGTTTCAGAAGGGATGGATGCCCTTCTGAGAGCAGAATGAAGAATAGTTCCTTCGGCGGATGCATTCCGGCGGAGGGCGCTCTATAGCTTCTTGAACTTCATCCCGTCCTTGGTGTCTTCCACCGACCAGCCCATCGCCTTGATCTTGTCCCGCGCATCGTCGGCGGCCTTGAAGTCTTTGCGCTTGCGCGCTTCGAGCCGGGCGTTGGCGAGCGCGATCACTTCGGGGGGAACGGCCTCGTCGGCCTCGGGCGGAAGGATGCCGAAGACGTCGCCGAAGCGCTCCAGCAGGGCGAGCGCCTTTTGCGCCGCCTCGCCGCCGAGGCCCTGGTCGATCGCGCGGTTCCCGTCGTTGCGGAAGGACTGGAGCACCCCGATCGCGCCGGCGACGTCGAGGTCGTCGTCCATCCGCGCCTCAAAATCCCGGCGGTGCTTCTCGAGGTCGATCGTGGCGGCGCCGGCGGGCTTCTTCGCGGCATCCTGGAGCCGGCGGCGGAACTCGACGATGTAGCCGAGCGCCTTGCGCGAATCGTCGAAGGACTGCCATGAGAAGTTCACCCGCTGGCTGTAGCGCGTGGACACCAGCGTGTAGCGGATCTCCTGCGGCGTGTAGCCCTTCTTCAGCATGTCTTCGACCAGGATGACGTTGCCCAGACTCTTGGAGATCTTCAATCCGTCCCAGAGCATATGGCGGGCGTGCATCCAGACTTTCACGAAGGGATGCCCCGTCGCGGCCTCCGCCTGCGCGATCTCGGCTTCATGATGCGGGAAGATGTTGTCCTCGCCGCCGGTATGGAGGTCGAAGGTCTCGCCGAGGTACTGCATCGACATCGCCGAGCACTCGATGTGCCAGCCCGGGAAGCCGCGGCCCCAGGGCGCATCCCACTGCATCAGGTGCTTGGCGTCGGTCTTCCAGAGCGCGAAGTCCGCGGGGTGCCGCTTTTCCTTCACCTCGTCCCCGACGCGGCCCGACTCGCCCGACTTGATCGCGTCGAGCGTGTTCCCCGACAGCTTCCCGTAGGCGGGAAACCTGGAGACGTCGAAGTAGACGTTGCCGCCGACCTTATAGGCGACGCCCTTGTCGAGCAGCCGCTGGATGAGGTCGATCATCGGCGGGATGTGCTCGGTCGCCCGCGTGAATTTCGCGGGCTCGCGCATGAGCAGCGTCTTCCGGTCGGCGTAGAAGCGGTTCATGAAGTGCTCGGCGACCTGGATCGCGGTCCAGCCCATCTTGCGCGCCATCACGTCGATTTTGTCCTCGCCCGAGTCGATGTCGTCCTGCGTCAGGTGTCCGACGTCCGTGATGTTGATGATCTGGGTGACCTTCCAGCCCTTGTATTCGAAGTAGCGGCGCAGGATGTCGGCGAAGGCGAACGTGCGGTAGTTGCCGACGTGCTGGTCGCCGTAGACCGTCGGGCCGCAGTTGTACATCTTCACGTGGCCCGGTTCGATCGGGGTGAAGGGCTCGGTCTGGTGGGTGAGCGTATTGTGGAGCTTCATGCCGGTTTGAGCTCGACCACGGCGTGGCATTCGATCGCCTCGCGCGCGCCGATATACCCCAAGCCCTCGTTCGTCTTCGCCTTGATGTTCACCTGTCTGCATGCCGTAAGGGTGGATACACGGGACTGAATGGCGTCACGGTGCGGCGCGATCTTCGGCGCCTCGGTGATGACCGTCGCATCGATGTTCACGATGGTCCATTTCCCCCGAAGCAACCCCAGCACCGTCGCGAGCATGGCCTCGCTCGCGATGCCCTTGATCGACGGGTCGGTGTCCGGGAACAGCCTGCCGATGTCGCCCAGGCCGGCGGCCCCCAGAAGTGCGTCGATGATCGCGTGAAGGAGGACGTCGCCGTCGGAGTGCCCGAGGGGGCCCGTGGGATGGGGGATATCGACGCCGCCGAGCAGAAACCTTCTCCCGGCGACCAGCCTGTGGACATCCCACCCGTGCCCGATGGCCATCGAGGATGGACTATAGCACCTTGGGGGGGAGGCGCGCTAGAAACGGCCGATCAGAGGAACCCGCGGGCGATCAGGGCGCCGACGATGGCCAGCATCGTCAGGGCGCCGACGACGGCGAGCGGGACGTAGACCAGCAGGATCAGGAGGGCGCGGAGGGCGCCCAAGCCCGACGGCTCCCGGCCGGTTTCCCGGGCCGTCCGCCGGGCGGCCTCGAGGAAGTAGAGGTTCAGGATCAGGCCCGGGACCCAGAAGAAAAAGTAGCCGAGGAACGTGACCACGCAGGCCATGAGATAGGTCGGCGCCTCGACCGCGCGCGGAGCGGGAGCCGCAGCGAGGATCTGCTTCGCGCGCTCGTCGGCCCAGACGCCGCAATGGCGACACTTCCGGGCCTCGATCTTCATCTCCCCGCCGCACGAGGGGCAGAACTTCCGCGACTGGGCCGCGGTCTGCACGTCGAGAATCTGGACGTCGGGCACGACGGACGCCTCGGCGGGGCTCAGCAGCGCCGTGGTGGCGTAGCGGGAGCCGTCGTCGTAGAACAGCACCTCGAGACGGCGGCCGCAGCCGCGGCAGTCGAAGCGCTCGCCGGCCCAGCCGCCGGGAATGGATTGCGCCGCGGTGCACTCGGGGCATTCGGCGCGGTATTCGCCGGGCGCCAGGGCCGGACGGAAGATCCTGCGATATTCCGCCAGCGCGGCCGTGGCGTCCGCGAAGCGGGCCTCGGGCTTCTCCTCGAGGCACTTGAAGACGAATTCGTCCCAGGCCGCGCCGAGCGCGCGGAATTTCAGGCTCACCGGCTTGATCACGAAGGGCTGCTCGCCCGTGATCATGTGATAGAGCAGCTTGCCGAACGAGAAGACATCCGAGGGCTTCCCGCAGCCGTCCGCCGCCAGCTTGAACCGCTCCGGCGCGGAATACAGCGGCGACGCCACCCCCGCGGGCTGGTCCTCGTTCGTCGTCGACAGGGCCACGTCCGCCGACGCGTCGAAGAGCGCGCCGTAGCCGACGTCGATCAGGCGCACGTCGCGCGACGCCGTCACGAGCACGTTCAGCGGCGACAGGTCGCCGTGGACGAAGTCGTGGGCATGCACCGCGGCCAGCGCGCGGAGGATCTGCTCGCCGATCGACAGCCGCTCGTCGAGCGAGAGCGACGACGGCGAGAGAAGGTTCTCGAGGGGCGAGCCCTCAATGAATTCCATCCGGAGATAAGGCGGGTCGGCGTCGAGGTCGAGATGCTCGACGCGCGGAAACCAGCGGCCCTCCTCGCCGTCGAGGCGGCCGAGGGCATACTGGGCGAAGACCTCGCGGCGGAGATGCGCGGGCTTGCGGTCGCCGCTGAATATTTTGAGGGCCACCTCGTGGCCGGCATACTCGGCGCGCCAGACCTCGCCGTAATGGCCCTGGCCCACCTTCTCGAGGAGTTTGTGTCCGTGCAGGTTTCCGCCGACGATGACGTCTTGCATGACCGCGTCTCCGCGCTCGAAATTATACCACTCGTTGGACGCCCGAACAACCGCCCCTGTTGCGCAATACCGCTGCATTCCCGAAACGGTTTCCGGCACGACGTCGACTTGACAGACCGCCTACTTAGTGTAGTATGAACACTAATTATGGCGGAGCATCCGGTTCTGTTCTACGGCGTGAGCGACGCACACGGCGCCTTCTCCAACTTCGCGCCGTTTCCGTTCCGTCTGAAGGGCCGGACCTGGCCCACCTCGGAGCATTACTTCCAGGCACAGAAATTCGCCGGGACGCCGCACGCGGAGGAGATCCGGCTCGCGAAGAGCCCGATGATCGCGGCGCGGATGGGGCGCTCCCGGAAACGTCCGCTGCGCCCGGACTGGGAGATGTCGAAGGACGAGATCATGCTCGGGGCCCTGCGCGCGAAATTCGGGCAGCACGAGGATTTGAAGCGGCTCCTGCTCGGGACCGGCGAGCGGAAGATCGTCGAGCACACGAAGTACGACCGTTACTGGGGCGACGGCGGAGACGGAAGCGGGCGCAACCGCCTGGGAGAGCTGCTGATGCAGCTCCGTGCGGAATACCGGGGCTGATCCCGCCCCTCGGCCGGCTGGAAATACCTGTTGCATCCGTTCCCGCTTGCAAGTATAAAATCGACTCGCTTTGGGCCGGCAAAACGCCCTTTGGTGCCGGTCTCCGCGACGCCGAGGAGGTTGCCCGTTCCAACGGGCGGCGGGATGGCCCCGTATCTCCTTGGCAGGCAAGTCTTACGGCCGTTCAGTGGCGGTGACGTAACCGGGGATACTATCGGCGCGGTTTGGCCGACACCCGGGGACAGAGGAAGATTTGAACTCTAGGGGAGGTCCCCGCGCGGGCAGACCATCGGGTCGCCGCGCGCCGGACGTGCCCGGAAAGGAACTGCGATGAAAATCGCCGCGGCGCAGATCAACCCCACCATCGGGGATATCCAGGGCAACGTCGACAAGATCCTGCAGTACATCGGCCGCGCGCGGGAGCTCGGCGCCCAGCTCGTCGTCTTTCCGGAACTCTGTCTCACCGGTTATCCCCCGCGCGACCTCCTGGACCGCCCCGCCTTCATCGAGCAGAACATCGCCGCCCTCGGCGAACTCGCGCCCAAGGTCAAGGACATCTCGGCGCTCGTCGGCTTCGTCGAAAAGAATCTCTCCGCCGAAGGCAAGCCGCTCTACAACGCCGCGGCCCTCCTCGAAGGCGGCGAGATCGCCTACGTCACGTTCAAGTCGCTCCTCCCCACCTACGACGTCTTCGACGAGGCGCGCTACTTCGAGCCCGCCGCCGGCACCGCCCCGCTCAAGATCGGCGCACAGAAGATCGCCCTCACCATCTGCGAGGACATCTGGACCGACGAGATGTGCGGGCCCCGCAAGTACGCCAAGGACCCCCTCGCCGAGATGGCCAAGAAGAAGTTCCAGCTCATCCTCAACATGTCCGCCTCGCCCTGGTCCATCGGCAAGGATCTGCAGCGCGAGGAGCTCATGAAGGCGCAGGCCAAGGCCTACAACTGCCCCGTCATCTGCGTCAACCAGGTCGGCGGCAACGACGAGCTCATCTTCGACGGCAACTCGCTCGCGGTCGACGCGTCGGGCAACGTCATCGCCCACGCCAAGCCGTTCGAAGAAGACATCATCATGATCGACCTCGACTACGGCGCGGGCGATCAGCACAACGTGAAGCTTTCCGACGCGGAGGCCACCTACCGCGCCCTGGTTCTCGGCACCCGCGACTACGCCCACAAGTGCGGCTTCAAGAAGGCCGTCGTCGGCCTCTCCGGCGGCATCGATTCGGCCCTCGTCGCCGTCGCCGCCGCCGAGGCGCTCGGCCCGGACAACGTCCTGGGCGTCTCCCTCCCCAGCCAGTTCACGAGCGACGCGTCGAAGAAGGACGCGCAGGTCCTCGCCCAGCACCTGGGCATCGATTTCAAGACCATCCCGATCCAGCCGATCTTCGACTCGTTCGCGGGCGAAGTCGGCAAGGTGATCAGCGGCCGCCCCGGCGACCTGTCGGAACAGAACCTCCAGGCCCGCATCCGCGGCACCGTCCTCATGGCAATCTCCAACAAGCAGGGCCACCTGCTGCTCTCGACCGGCAACAAGAGCGAGCTGGCGACCGGCTACACCACGCTCTACGGCGACATGGCGGGAGGCCTCGACGTGCTGGCCGACGTCCCGAAGACCCTCGTCTACCGCATCGCGAAGGAGGTCGTGAACTCCGGCCGCGAGATGATCCCCGCGAACACGATCAACCGCCCGCCCACCGCGGAGCTCCGCCACAACCAGCGCGACACGGACGACCTCCCCGAGTACGAGGTCCTCGACCCGATCCTCAAGCTCTATATCGAGGAGCAGAAGTCGCCCGAGGACATCGTCGCGGCGGGCCACGCGAAGGACGCGGTCGACAAGACCGTGGC
>DASQOM010000316.1:0-12048 GCA_035644495.1 Planctomycetota bacterium
TGGGCGGCGTCGCTCCTCCGTGAAGCCGTCCCCCTCCTGAACGAAGTCGCCGAACAGCTGACCCCGGACTGGCAGCCCGGGCCCAACACGCACGTCCTTTCGGCCAAGCTCAGCCGCGCAATCCTGAAGCTTCGGCAGGCCCGCGAACTCTACCGGCGCCGCTTCCTGGAGGCCCCCGACAAGGGTCTCATCGAAGACCGGATGTCGACCATCGCGGACGGCCTGAAGGCGGCGCAGACCGGCCTGGAGCGCCTGGGCGGCGTTCCGCAGTGGAGACGTTGACAGCAGCGCACCGGCCGATTACATTCCGCTCTTCCTCAGAGACCCAGCAGCAAAGGAATCGCTCATGAAAGGCATCATCCTGGCCGGAGGAGCGGGGACGCGTCTGCATCCCCTCACCAAGGTGGTCTCCAAGCAGCTGCTGCCGGTGTACGACAAGCCGATGATCTATTATCCCCTCAGCGTGCTGATGCTGGCGGGGTTGAAGGACGTGCTGGTGATCTCCACCCCGCAGGACCTGCCGCAGTTCCGCAAGCTGCTGGGGGACGGCCGCTCCCTGGGCATGACGCTGTCGTATGCGGAGCAGCCGAAACCCGAGGGTCTCGCCCAGGCCTTCCTCATCGGCCGCGAGTTTCTGGACGGCGGGCCCGCCTGCCTGGTCCTCGGTGACAATCTGTTCTACGGCCACGGCCTGACCGAGACCGCGCAGGAGGCGGCGCGCCTGCAGAGCGGAGCGACGATCTTCGCGTACCAGGTCCGGGATCCCGAACGCTACGGCGTGGTGGAATTCGACGCCGCAGGCAAAGCCCTTTCGCTCGAGGAGAAGCCGAAACAGCCGAAATCCCACTTCGCGGTTCCGGGGCTCTATTTCTACGACCGGGAGGTGTGCAAGCACGCGGCGGCGCTGAAGCCCAGCCCGCGCGGCGAGCTGGAGATCACCGACCTGAACCGGGTCTATCTCGAGCGCGGCACGCTCAAGGTGTCGATGCTCGGCCGGGGCATCGCCTGGCTAGACACCGGCACGCCGCGCAGCCTGATCGAGGCCGGGACCTTCATCGAAGCGATCGAGGAGCGGCAGGGTCTCAAGGTCGCCTGCCTCGAGGAGATTGCCTGGCGGAACGGCTGGATCGGCGAGGCCGAGATCCGGGCGGCCGGGGAGGCGCTGGGCAAGAGCCCGTACGCCGATTATCTCCGCGAACTGGTGAAGCCGTCGCAGCGGCGCTGACCGCCGCGGGATCCCGCCCCCGTCCCCCCGGAAAATCGGACGGCGATGGGATACAGTTAAGCCCGATGATGAGTTTCGGCCCCGAGCCCGATCCCCCGCTCCACGCCTTCTTCCTCCGGGCCGAGACCCTCGCCGCGTCCGCCTTGCGGACGATCCCCTACGTCGGCGACGGCATCGCGGAGTTCTTCCTCAACTCCATCGTCCCCGCGTGCACGCCGGCCCGGAACCGCATGCTCAAGACCCTCTTCCTTCGATGGCATTCGCTCGAGGGCGGACTGCAGGTTCTGCTGATGCGGGCCCTCCCGATGCCGGTGGAGCACGGTCACCGCTTCTCGGGGGTCACCGCGCGGAACGGATACGGCGTCCCCTTCCCGTCGCCGAACGGCTCCGCATCGTCCACCCAGAAGTAGTACACGTTCACGAAGCTGTCCACCGTCCACGTCACCGCCGTCGCCCCCGCCAGGAGCAGGTGCGCCAGCAGGTTCCCGGTGAGCCAGGGCGACTCCACATACTGGCGGTTCGTCCATTCGTCCAGGCTTCGCGACATCCGCTGCGGGCCGTGACAACCGGCCAGGGTCGTCGACAGCACGGCGGCGACCAGCACCGCGGCGGCAAGACGCTTCATAAAGAGTTCCTTAATTTCCAGGATCATAACACGCCGCGACGGGCGATCCATCGAAGGGCGGATCCGCGGAATCCGTCGGATGTTGCTTGACTCGACGGACCCGACCGATAGAATACTCACTCAAACCTGTGCAGTCTCGAAAACCAATCGTCCCGGGGAGATTCCATGCCCAAACGAACCGACATTAAGAAGATTTTGCTCATCGGCTCCGGCCCGATCATCATCGGCCAGGCCTGCGAGTTCGACTATTCGGGCACCCAGGCGTGCAAGGCGCTCCGCGCCGAAGGCTACTCGGTCGTGCTCGTGAATTCCAATCCGGCGACGATCATGACCGACCCCGAAATGGCCGACCGGGTGTACATCGAGCCCATCACCCCCGAGTTCGTCGAGAGGATCATCGAGAAGGAGCGCCCCGACGCCCTGCTTCCCACGCTGGGCGGACAGACCGCCCTCAACACCGCCATCCGCCTCCACGAGCGCGGCACCCTCACGAAATACGGCGTGGAGATGATCGGCGCCAACGCCGCCGTCATCCGGAAGGCCGAGGACCGCAAGGAATTCAAGAAGGCGATGGAGAAGATCGGCCTCGATCTTCCGAAGTCCGACTATGCCTACTCGATGGACGACGCGCGCTGCATCCTCCAGCAGATCCCGCTGCCCCTGGTCATCCGCCCCAGCTTCACCATGGGAGGCACCGGCGGCGGCATCGCCTACAACGTCGAGGAGTTCGAGCAGATCGTGCAGTACGGCCTCGAACAGTCCATGAACAACGAAGTGCTCATCGAGGAGTCCATCTTCGGCTGGAAGGAGTACGAGCTCGAAGTGATGCGGGACACGAAGGACAACTGCGTCATCGTCTGCACCATCGAGAACTTCGACCCGATGGGCGTCCACACCGGGGACTCGATCACCGTCGCCCCCGCGCAGACCCTGACCGACCGTGAATACCAGAAGATGCGCGACGACGCGCTCAAGATCATCCGCGAGATCGGCATCGAGTGCGGCGGCTGCAACATCCAGTTCGCCGTCGATCCGAAGACCGGCCGCCAGACCGTCATCGAGATGAATCCCCGCGTGTCCCGCAGTTCGGCGCTCGCCTCCAAGGCCACCGGCTTCGCCATCGCCAAGATCTCCGCCCAGCTCGCCATCGGCAAGACGCTGGACGAAATCGACAACGACATCACCAAGAAGACGCCGGCCTGCTTCGAACCCACGATCGACTACGTCGTCGTCAAGACCCCGCGCTGGGCCTTCGAGAAGTTCCCGGAGGCGAACGCCACGCTCGGCATCCAGATGAAGTCGGTGGGCGAGACGATGTCCATCGGCCGCACCTTCAAGGAGGCGCTGCAGAAGTCGGTGCGCTCCCTCGAGCAGGACCGCTTCGGCCTGGGCTGGGACCGCAAGGACAAGCCCATGACCGTCGAGCAGATCCGCGAGAAGCTGATTGTGCCCAACACCGAGCGCCTCTACGCCGTCCGCCACGCGCTCAAGTCCGGCATGAGCGTCGAGGAGATTTTCAACCTCTCGAAGATCGACCCCTGGTTCCTGTCGCAGATCCAGGAGATCGTGCAGTTCGAGGACGACCTCCTCGCCAGGCCGGACGCCGCCAACATCCGCCAGGCCAAGCGTCTGGGCTTCTCCGACCGGCAGCTCGCGAAGATGCTCGACATCACCCCGGAGGAGATGCGGAAGAAGCGCATCGGGATGGGCATCGTCCCCGCCTACAAGCTGGTCGACACCTGCGCGGCCGAGTTCGAGGCGGCGACGCCGTACTACTACTCGACCTACGAGAAAGAGAGCGAGCACCGCATCAGCAACCGGAAGAAGATCGTCATCCTGGGCGGCGGTCCCAACCGCATCGGCCAGGGCATCGAGTTCGACTACTGCTGCGTCCACGCCTCGTTCGCCCTGCGCGAGCTGGGCTACGAGATCATCATGGTCAACTCGAACCCCGAGACGGTGTCCACCGATTACGAGACCAGCGACCAGCTCTTCTTCGAGCCGCTCACCGAGGAGGACGTCCTCAACATCTGGGAGACGATGAAGCCGGACGGCATGATCGTCCAGCTCGGCGGCCAGACGCCGCTCAATCTCGCGCGGCCCCTCCTCAACGCCGGCGTCAAGATCCTCGGCACGTCGGTCGAACAGATCGAGCGCGCAGAAGACCGCGACAAGTTCAACGCCGTCGTCAACAAGCTGAAGCTCACGCAGCCTCCCTCCGGCATCGCCCGCGACTTCACGATGGCGAAGACGATCGCCCTCAGCCTCGGCTATCCCGTGCTCGTCCGCCCCAGCTACGTGCTCGGCGGCCGCGCGATGGCGATCTGCTACGACGAGGAGATGCTCGAGAAGTACATCAAGGAAGCCACCGAAGTGAACCCCGACCACCCCGTCCTCGTCGACAAGTTCATCGAGGACGCGATCGAGGTCGACGTCGACGCCCTCTCGGACGGCGAGGACGTCTTCATCGCCGGCATCATGGAGCACATCGAGATGGCCGGCGTCCACTCGGGCGACAGCGCCATGTCGATCCCCTCCTTCTCGCTCTCCGACGGCCAGCTCGACACGATCCGCAAGAACACGGTCGCCCTCGCCAAGGAGCTCGAGGTCTGCGGCCTCATGAACATCCAGTTCGCGGTGAAGGGCTCGACGGTCTACGTCCTCGAGGTCAACCCGCGCGCCTCCCGCACCGCGCCCTTCGTCTCCAAGGCGATCGGCATCCCGCTCGCGAAGGTCGCGGCCAAGCTCATGGTCGGCAAAAAGCTCCGCGAGTTCGGCCTGAAGAAGGAGATCGAGCCCAAGCACTTCTCCGTCAAGGAGTCCGTCTTCCCCTTCCGCAAGTTCCAGGGGGTCGACATCATCCTCGGCCCGGAGATGAAGTCCACCGGCGAGGTGATGGGCATCGACGTCGACTTCGGCCGCGCCTACGCCAAGGCCGAAATCGCGGCGGGCCACCACCTGCCGGACAAGGGGAACATCTTCCTCAGCGTGAAGGACTCCGACAAGCGCGACATCGTCTATATCGCGAAGGCCCTGGAGGACCTGGGCTTCAACCTGATCGCCACGGGCGGGACCGCGAAGGTGCTGGAGCGCAACGGCATCAAGGTCCGGGCGATCCACAAGATCGCCGAAGGACGGCCGAACGCGATCGACCTGATCATCAACAAGGAGATCGACCTCATCATCAACACGCCCGTCGGCAAGGGCGCCAAGACGGACGAAGGGCGGATCCGCTCCTTCGCGGTCAGCCACGGCATCCACGTGGTGACGTCCATCGCGGGCGCCCAGGCGGCCGTCCAGGGCATCGAGGCCATCAAGAAGATGAAGATGGAGGTCCGTGCCCTGCAGGACTATCACCCGCAATACGGCCTCCCCAAGGCGGTCCGCTCCGAGGCCCTGGTCTAAGCGGAAATGCGATACCTGGTCACGGGGGGCGCCGGATTCATCGGCTCCCATCTCTGCGAACTCCTGCTGGCCGAGGGCCACGAGGTCTGCGCCTTCGACGACCTGTCGACGGGCGCCGCGGAGAACGTCTCCGGCCTGAGGTCCAATCCGAAGTTCCAGCTCGTCGTCGACGCCCTCTTCAGCGCGCCCCATGTGGCCGAGCTGGTCGACGAGGCCGACGTCGTCTTCCACCTGGCCGCCTCGGTCGGGGTCTTCCAGATCGTCGAGAGCCCGGTGAGGACGATCGAGACCAACATCCGCGGCACGGAGATCGTGCTCCACAACGCCGCCAAGAAGAAGAAGCTGACGGTCATCGCCTCGACCAGCGAGGTCTACGGCAAGTCGCTGAAGGTCCCGTTCTCGGAGGAGGACGACTGCGTCATCGGCCCCAGCTCCAAGGGCCGCTGGTCCTACGCGGCGTCCAAGCTGGTCGACGAATTCCTCGCGCTGTCCTACTACAAGGAGCGGCGCGTCCCGACCGTCGTCGTGCGCTTCTTCAACACCGTCGGCCCCCGGCAGACCGGCCGCTACGGCATGGTCCTCCCCCGATTCGTCCGCCAGGCCCTCGACGGCGGACCGATCACCGTGTTCGGCGATGGCACGCAGTCGCGCTGCTTCGGCTGGGTCGGCGACGTGGTCGGGGCGCTCGTCCGCCTTTCCCGTGAGCCCCGGGCCTATGGCCAGGTCTTCAACATCGGCAACGACCGCGAGATCAGCATCGAAGCCCTGGCGGCCCTGGTGCGGGACCGCGTCAACGCCGCCGTCCGGATCGAGCATATCCCCTATGAGAAGGCCTACGAGGCCGGCTTCGAGGACATGCAGCGCCGGGTGCCCGACTTGAGGAAGATCAAGGCGCTGATCGGATACCAGCCCACCCTGGGCGTGGAGCAGATCGTGGATCGCGTCATCGACTACGAGCGGGCGCGTCGCTCCCCCTGACGTTCCAGTTCCGGCGAACAAACGGACGGTTTCTGGTATCCTAACCGGCGATGAGACCCCTCCTGCTCGTCCTCGCCCTTTTCGGCTTTTGCGCCCAGGATAAGGGGACCCGGAAGCTGGAGTGGAAGCTCGCGCCGGGGCATGCGGCGGAGTTCGCCTACCTCGACAAGGCCGGGAAGCCGCTCGCCGACCAGAAGCTCGTCGTCTTCGCCAGCGAGCTCACGCCCAGCTCCAACCGCATCGCGATCGACACCTGGGAGCAGATTCCCGTCGCCCTCGTCTTCCAGCTGCCTCCCGAGCCGATCAAGGGGGCGTCGGGCTGGGAATTTGACCGCTTCTTCTTCAATGAGTGGTCGGAGAGTTACGACTACAGCACGAACGGTTCGTTCAAGCCGGTCTGCGCCCGGGGCCGCTATATCCTCAAGATCCAGAAGAAGGGCGACGACGAAATCGCCACCATCGAGGGCTCCATCGTCCTCAACGAGGTGCGGCGCGACCTCGTCAACAGCGCCGTCAAAGTCACCGTCACCAAGATCGAGCTCGGGACCCTGGCGACCAGCGCGCAATACAGCCTGTCCAAGGGGATGCTCCTGAAGGCCGCCTGGCAGTACCGGGCCAAGGCCCAGGACCGCGAAGTCGCCCGCATCGTGCAGAGGAACCTCGAAATGCACCCGATGCTGGAGTTCCGCGAAGATGTGGAGCTCGATGCCGCCAAGGTCCAGCCGGCCATCGACGTCTCGATCGGCCGCGCCGTGGAGTGGCTGAAAAAGCAGCAGAAGAACGGCGCCTGGACGAGCGCCGTCAAAGGCGGGCCCCCCGGCAACGATGCCGTCAGCCTGACGTCCGTCGTCGTGCGCGCGCTGGCGGCCGCCGGGGTGAAGCCCGACGATCCCGCGATCCTCGCCGCGTCGAAGACGCTGCGGTCCACGCCGCCGCAGGAGAATTTCACCCTCTGCCAGCAGATCCTGGCGCTCGCGGCCAAGTCGCCCACGAAGGAGGAGGCCGACGACCTCCGCCGCTTCGTGGAGGAGATCCAGAAGCGCCGCGAGGCGCGCACGGGCGGCTGGGCGCCGGTCCCCGGAAAGAACGAGTATTCCACGGCGTTCCTCACGGCGCTCGCCCTGGAGGCGCTCGCCGCCGCCCCCGACGCGAGGGTCTCCGACGAGACGTTCAAGTCCGGGCTGGAATTCTTCAGCGGCAATTGGATCGAGGACGACGGCAAGGTCGACTTCGACGTCGAGTTCGAGAAGGACGCGACGACGATCGCGGCGGACCCGAAGAAGGATGTCGTCCCCTGCACCTGGCCGGCGTTCGTGCTGAAGGGGAACGACCCGCGCACCGGTCGCCGCGGGAGCTACTTCACCCTGGTCGCGGCCCTCCGCGTCCTGCTCCTGCTCCCCGAACGGATGAAGCTCGACGAGAAGGCGGTCAGGAACCTCGATCTCCCGATCCGGAAGGGCCTGGCCGATCTCCAGTTCCGCTGGAGCCTCCGCACGGTCTCGCCGATCGAGGGTCAGTGGTGCGCGCTGCGCCTGGAGTACCTGGCCATGCTGGGACCGACCCTCGCTCGAGCGAAAGTCGACCGGATCGCGGGGTCCGACTGGCGCCTGGAGGGAGGCACGCTGCTGATGCGGGAACAGGGGGAGGACGGGTCCTGGTTCCCCGGAACGGACCAGGCCGTCGCCAAGACGGCGAACGCGATCCTGTTCCTGGCCTCCGCGAAGCGCTGAGCCGGCTACTTCTTCGGCTCGATCTTCAGCAGCGCCTTCTGGAGGGCGGCCTTGAGCTGGGCCGGGGTCTTCTTCCCGGTCAGCCGCTCCAGCGCGTTCTTCTCGGGACTCTCTTTCGCCGCGTCGCAGATGACGACCGCGGGACCGGGGGGGACCCCCCACTTCTTCGCCGCATCGACATCTTTCCGCGCGGGGAACCTCACGAACACGATGCGATCGTGGTATTTGACGAGGATGCGGTCCTCGAAGGCCTTCAGCGCCTCGCCCTTTTCGTCGTCGAATCCCACGACGAGCAGGGTCCGGCCGTTCGGGCTCGCGGGCAGCTCGCCCGCCCAGTGGACCTCATGCGCGCTGAAGCGCTGCAGGGCGGCGGCCAGGACCAGTTCGAGCGACGCCGCATCCGAGAATCCCGCGCGGCAAATCTCGTCGCCGTCCGCGTCCAGGATGATGGCCTCCGGCGGCTTGGTCGCTTTCACGAGCTGGGCGGTCTTCTTCTCGCAGATCCGGACGAAGTGGAACTCCTCCTGGCGCTTGAGGATGGCCGCGTCCGCGAACGCCCGCTCCCCGGTACCGCCGCTGCAGGGGGCGCTGCCCGAGCGCGGGTCGCAGGCGACGTAGACCAGGATCAGTTTGTTGGTGTGCGCGGCGATCGCCTTCGCCTGGTCGAGCTTCAGCCAGCCGATCTCCTGGGGCGCCGCGCTGAGCGCCGTCCAGAGAGCCGCCAGCATCGTGAGGGTTTTCATCTATCGGACTTCCCAGTCGCGCGGCCTGGCCGCGAACCCGTTGGTCTCGAGCATGACGACGAGCTCCTCCAGCGTGACCCGCCGGCGGTCGTAACGGACCACGGCCTCCTGCTTCGACGGCTCCATCTGGAAGTCCTCGACCCCCGGGGTGCTCTGCAGCATCGCTCCCAGTTGGCGGGCGCTGCCCTTGTCCGCGACCGACAGCACGGACGTCTGCATCTGGTGCCGCTTCTGTTCGGCGTCGACCGCAATGGAGGCCAGATGCTCCGGGCTGAGATCGCCGACCCAGATCTTGGCCAGCCCCGACTCCCGGAGCGCCACGACCGAAAACGCGCCCCGGACGAACGACCAGGCCTCCAGCCCCGGCACGGCGAGGCGCGTGCCCCCCGAGAGGTCCAGCTCGGCCGGGTCGAGGACGAAGCACGACAGCTTGAGCCAGGAGTTGGCATAGATGACGTGCGCCCAGCCCGTGGCTTCGCAGCAGTGCGCCTCCATCTGGGTGAAGCCGCCGTCGCGCATCCCCGGCATATGGATGTCGCGTCCGCTCACTTCGCTCACGGTTTGCGCGATCTCCCGGGGAGTCGACGTCACCGCAGCGTGGCCGAACACCTGGCTCAGCATGTGCTGCTCGATGGCCCGACGGATCGTCGGATTCGTGCGCGGAGCGCGCGCCCATCCCGCGGCCAGTCCGATCCCGGCGACGAGCAGAAGCGCGGCGGCCGCCGCGGCGGCGATCCGGAGCTTCGTCCGGGGACGGAGGTTCTGGAGGACGCGCTCGCGCGCCTCGGTGGGAGTGCGGCGTCCCTGCAGCGAGGTCTGCAGCAGCCTTCGGAGTTCGTCGTCGTTCATTTCGTCCCCTTGCCCATCATGCGAAGCTCATCGGCGTTCCGGCACAGGATCGCGCGCAGCTCCGCCCTCCCCCGGTAGACCCGGGAGTTCACGGTGCCCAGCGGCCATCCCAGGGCGTCGGCCGCCTCCTGGTTCGTCATTCCGTTCACGTCGACCAGCACCACCGCCGCGCGCTGCTCCTCCGGCAGGCAGGCCAGCGCCCGCTCCACGTCCTCCGGCAGCAGGAACTCCAGGTCGGCCGGCCGCAGCGGCGATTCCGACTCCGCGATCGCCTGCACCGCGTCGTCGGTCGCCGCGGGCTTCTCCCGCCGCCGCTTCCGGTACAGGTCGATGTACGTATGCGCCAGGATCGTCAGCATCCAGGCCTTGAAGTCCGTTCCCGACCGGAACGTGTCGAAGCGGCGGAGGCCCTTCAGCGCCGACTCCTGCACGATGTCCTCGGCGTCGCAGGAGTTTCCGCTCAGGTCCAGCGCGGCGTAGTACAGGGCGTCCATGTGCCGGCGAAGCAGGGTTTCGAACTCCCGCCGAAGTTCCGTCACCGGACTCCTCCTGGGGAATGAACGTGGGGGGCCGCGTTATCTATCCGACGGCAGCGGTTCCAGGGGTTTCTCCTCGAAGAGGCGGTCGTCGGACAGGAGCTTCTTGTACCCGTCCTCGTCCCGGATCGCGTCCAGGTCTCGGTCCTTCCGGATCCAGCCGCGGTCGTTGAACCCCGCGCGCACGGCTTTGCCGAGCAGGTCGACCGACTTCGACTTGTTCCCGCGGATCGAATTGACGCAGGCGAGGTTGTAGCAGGTCGTGCCGTAAAACTCCGCGCGGGCGCGTTCCAGCTTGAAGCGGTCGATCGAGGCCAGCAGTTCCTCGTAGGTCTGGATCTCCTCGTCGTAGCGGCGCAGGCGGTGATATAGAAGGGCCAGCGAGAAAAGCTCGCCGCAACCCCGGCTCTTGAGCTCCGCAGCCTCCGCCCTCAGCATCTGGTCGGCCTCCGCGCGCGTCTCCCGGAGATTGTCCTCGAGCGGCTTCCGGTCGCCCTGGCGATGCAGCGCGACGAGCACCGTGCCCCGGATCTCGCTCAACAGCGTCTTCTGGTCTTCGTCGATCATGAACGCCCTCAGCGCGGGGAGGACCCCCTCCCCGCCGATCTCTCCGAGCGCCATGACCGTCAGTTCCTTCATCGACCGGCGGAACGTGTCGACCCGCTTGTGAAGCTGGACGTGGCGGAAGGGGAAGTTGGCTTCGGACAAGATCTTCAGCAGCACGGGGATCACCCGGTCGCGACCCAGCGCCTCGAGATCCTTGAACTGCCCGTCGTAGAATCCCGTCGAGTCATTGTCGCCCAGCTGGGCCTCGAGCAGCCGCTCGACCTCGTTCCGATTGTAGTTGATCTCGATCGCCTCCGCCGCGCTCTTGCGGACCTTGCCGGATGCCACCGCCTTGCGCACTTCCTCGATGGCCTTCGGCCCGATCAGCGCCAGCGCCTCCTCCGACGCCTCCCGCATGCGCGGATCGAGCTCGGTCATGAACTCGAGGAGACGCGGAATGGCCCGCTCCGACTTGGCCTCGCCCAGCGCGATCACCGCTTCGCACCGCAGATCCTTGTCCTCGTCGCTCAGCGCCCCGAGAAGGTCGTTTTCGGCCTTGAGGCCCATCCGGTGGAGAAACTCGAAGCATTTCTTGTGGATCTTGTCGTTCTTGTCTTCGCGGAAGAGGCGGCCGATCGGTTCCAGGGCCCCGGCGCTCTCGTTCTCGCCCAGGGCCTGGATCGCCGCAAGGCGGACCAGGGTGTCCTTGCTCTCGAGTCCTTTCAGGAGCGCCGGCTCCGCCGCGGCGCCCAGCGACTTGAGATAGCCCGCCGCCGTGCTTCGGAGATCCTCGGTGCTGTCGCCGAGGAAGATGTCCGTGACGGGACCCAGCCCCTTGGAACTCTTGATGTCCCTGAGGCCATTGATGGATTTCTGGCGCGTCGACGGGAGCGGACTCGCCAGGCCTTCGAGGAACGCGGGCTCGGCTTTCGCGTCCAGCGTCGCGAGGAACTTGGAGGCCTGATCCAGGGGGGCCTCCTCGGTTTCCTGGGCGAACAGCGCGATCACCGCGGCCACCGTCTCGTCCGAGGTCGATCCCATCAGGCTCTGCAGCGCATCGCGCCGCACGACCGGGTCCTGGTCGCGCAGGTATTTCCGCAGGTAGGCCTCGGCGATCTTGCCGGCTCCGGTCAGGCATTTCCAGGCGGCTTCCTTGACGGATTTCTCCGCCTCGCCGTCGTAGAGCTCGGCGATCCGGGGGAGGCACTTCTGGCTCTTGTTCTCGCCCAGGGTCTGGATCGCGCCCCGCCGGAACTCGGCGTTCGGGCTGGACAGCGCGCCGATCAGTGCGCTCTCGGCGTCCTGCCCGAGCGCCTGCAGAAGGCGGAAGGCGGCTTCGCGCACGGCCGGGTCGTCGTCCTGGTCGAAGAGATCCGAGGAGCGCTGGAGCGCCGACAGGGACTTGAGGGGG
>DASQOM010000317.1:0-5050 GCA_035644495.1 Planctomycetota bacterium
CGCGTGCCGGGCCACCAGCGACGACTCCGACACCTGGTTCACCGGCGCCGAATCGATCAGCACGTAGTCGTAGTGCGTCCGCGCCCAGTCCAGCGCCTGCTCCAGCCGCGCGACGCCCGCCAGCTCCGCCGCCCCGCTGGTCCCCTGGCTCGCGCCCAGGACGTCGACCCCGTCGATCCGCGACTTCTGGATCCCTTCCACGAGCGTGCATTCGCCGCGCAGCACCTGCTCGAGACCCCGGCCCTCGCGCGACCCGATCAGCTTGCGCTGCGACGGGCGCCGCAGGTCGGCGTCGAAGATCAGCACCCGGCGCCCCTCCATCGCGAGCACCTTGGCGAGGTTCGCGGTCACCGTCGACTTCCCCTCGCTCTGCAGCGCGGAGAGGACGCAGACCACCTTCGCGCCCTCGAACTTCTCGAGGCGCGTGATCAGCTCGGCGCGCAGGCCGCGGAACGCCTCGAACTCCGGCAGCTCCGAGGCCTGGTCCAGCAGGATGGGCTCCGGCCCCGCCTTCTCCGACAGCGACAGCTTCGGGATCATCGCGATCACGTCCAGCCCGACGAAGGCCTCGATCTCGCGCGGCGACGCGATCCGGTCGTCCAGCTGCTCCGTCACGAACATCGCCGCCACGCCGAGCAGAAGGCCGACCACCGCCGCCAGCGCCAGGTTCATCATGATGCGCGGCTTGAAGGGGATGATCGGGACCGTCGCGTGGTCGATGACGCGGACCGAGCCCAGCGCCGAGCTGCTGGTGGCCGACGTCTCGCCGTGCTTCCGGAGATAGGAGTTGTAGAGCTCCTTCGCCGAGATCAGCTCGCTCTCGAGACGCTTGAACTGGTTGAGGCGGCGCGCGGAGTCGGCCATCCCCGCCTCCACCGCCTGGATCTCCTCCTTGAGCGCCTTCGCTTCGCCCTCGACCTCGGCCAGGTCGGTCTCGAGGAACTTCAGCGTGCCGCGGATCGCCTCGCGGACTTTGTCCTCGACCATCCGCAGCTGTTCGCGGAGCTCCTGCACCGCGGGATGCTTTTCCTTGTAGAGCTTCTCGGTCTTGCCCAGCTCCGACGAGATCCGCGCGCGCTCGATCGCGAGCGGCTCCAGGGTCCGCGTCGAGTGGAAGGCCGGGTTGAACAGGCCGCTGACGCCGTCGGCGCCGTAGGCGGAGAGCGCGTCGAGCTCGGCCCTGATCTTCACCCGCTGGAGGCGGATGTCGGTGTGGCGCGCGTCGAACTTGCGGCGGGCCTCCACCAGGGACTTGTAGTGCTCCTCGAAGTCGGTGAAGCCCGTCTCGGACTGGAACTTCTGCAGCGCCTGGTCGGCGTCGTCCACCCGCGCGCGGATCTGCGGCAGGGCCTCCTTGGAGAGGACCTCGGCGGCGCCGCTCTTCAGGTCGCGCAGGCGGCGGTTGGCGTCCTCGAGGTAGAGCGACACGATGGTGTTGACGACCTGCGTCGCGGCGTCCCGGTCCTCGTCGACGAAGCCGATCTTGAGGATGAAGCTGGTGCGGATCTTCTCGATGTCGAGCTGGTCGGTGAAGATCTTCATGGGATCGGGGAAGCCGGCATAGCGGCTGCGGATCGCCTCCGGGAGCGCCTTGAAGGCGGCCTCCAGCAGCGTGGGACTGGTGAGGATGGCTTCCTGCGTGCGGTAGTAGTTTTCCCACATCATGCGGGAGGCCATGAGGGCGGGATCGTTGGAGTCGCCGCCGACGAGGGGCGTCTCGGGCCGGATCTCCAGGGAGGCCTGGGGGCGGTAGAGGCGCTTGGTGGTGAAGGTGTAGGCGCCGACGACGGCGAGGGTGGCGGCCCAGACGATGACGAGGAGGCGCCAGCGCCGGCGCAGGATCAGGAGGACCTGAACCAGCGACGCGCCTTCGGCCTGGGACGGGGCGGCGGGGGTTTCCATCAGGAGCGGGTTTATCCGGGCTGGCTAAGGATAGACCATCGGAGGGGGATAAGCAAGGGGGGTTCCAGGTGCGGCGCTACCAGGCGAACGCGAGGCCGAGGCTGAAGACGATGTCGTTGAAGTGCACGTCGCCGACATTCTCCGTCTTTCCGTAGCGATACGTGAACCCGGCGTCGGCGAGCCAGTGCTCGTTGAACCGGTAGGTCGCGCCGATGTTGGCGGACAGGTACGTCCGCGTCACATTGAGCGCGCTGTCGGACCGGTCGAACTGGAGCCGGCCGCGCACGGTGAAGGACTCGGCCAGCTGGATCTCGGCCAGGGCGGCGAACGTGTTCAGCAGCTGGTACGGGTCGCCGAAGCCGTTGAACGTGTACAGGCGCTGGAAGTCGAAGTAGAAGTTGATCTTGTCGGTGGCCTCGTAGCGCAGGTTCGCGTTCAGCACCATCGTGCCGCTGCTGATGTCCGTGCCGGTCTGGGGGAAGAAGTCCGTCTCGACGGAAGAGTAGCCGATCAAGCCTTCCAGCGAGAGCCGTTCGACCAGGTTGCCGCGGAAGCCCACGCGGAACGTGTAGCCGAAGACGTCCGGCGTGCCGTTCGGCTTGGTGGGATCGACCAGGTACCCGATGTTGTAGTAGCCGAACTGCCCCACCAGGTCGAAGGCCCAGGGGGTGCGATAGACAATGCCGAGGTCGATGTTGAAGTTGTTGTTCTCCTGGCCGTCGGAGTACGGCTGGTCCTGGAAGCGGACGAGCTGGAGCTGGCCGCCGAGTTCGAAGATCCAGTTCTTGCCGATGTCGAAGGCCATCTTCGGCGTGGTGGTGGAGACGACGCGGCTCACGCGGTTCAGGAAGACGACGCCGCTCGGATCGCTGACGTTCTGGAAGATCTCGGTGATCTCGAAGTTCCAGCGCGACGACGACTGCCGGGCGCGGAGGAAGACGCGCTCCTCGTCGTCGTCGGGGTTCTCCTTGACGTAGATTTTGTAGTTCGCGAGGACGCTGCCCTCCAGCTCGAAGCGGGACTCCGAGTAGTTGAAGTTGGCCTGGACGAACGGGATGACGATGGAGTCGGAGGTCTTGTCGTTCTGGGTGAGGAAGATGTTGTTGTCGAAGGCGTACTGGACGCCGGCGTCGCCGGTGATGTTGAACGGCTTGGCGTTGAGCGGTCCGCGCTCCTGCTCCTGCAGGTGCGTGATGCGGTCGATCCACTGTTGACCGAAGTCCTGAGCGGTGGCTTCCCGGGCGGGCAGGAACGCGGCGACTGCGGAGGCGGCGACGGCAATACCGAACACGCCGAGTTTGCCCATCGGGCTTCGTCCTTAAATGGAATCGCTCCGATTCATCCCTATCAGCTGCGTGCTCTCCCGGTCGCACGATGGAGCGGTTCGACGAAATTATAGCGGGCCGCAGGCCATAGTCAATGAATTGAGTGAATTCGGCCTGCAAGTCGGGCGCGGACGCCGCGTGTTCGCGCGCGGATCGTGTACAGAAGAATGAAGAACTTCCGGCGTGCTGTTTCGTTTGACGAACGCTACCCATGTGATATTATCACGGGACACGACAACTTCGAACTGGGGACCCTATAGGGAGGCGTCATGAAGCACAAGGTTCCAGGCCTGGTGTTCGTCCTTGCCGTCGCGCTGGGAGTCGTGAGCGTGGCGGTGAAGACGCCGCGACCCGCGCCGATTCCCGGGGTGGTGTTCGCGCCGAAGGCCGAGCCCGAGGCCGCTTCCCTCGCGGCAGCGCAGCCGACGATCCTGACCAAGGAAGTCCCGCGCATGGACCGGGCGGCCGCGTCGTTCCGGGTTTTTGAAAACGGCATCGTCGACGGGATGGACTTCCGCGGCGCGCAATACCACGCCCGCATCTCGAACACCGAAGTCCGCTTCGGCACCGAGGAGGGCTCCCTCCTGCTGGGCAACCCCCGGATCGAGCAGGGCGCCGTCACGGTGGCGGGCACCGAGCCCGCGTTCACTCACCCGGCCTTCGGGACCGCAAGGCTCGAGCGCGGAGCGTTCTCCGAGGAATACGTCTTCGAGAACCGCCGGATGGAGCAGCTCTTCCACATCCCCGCCCCCTTGGGCCGCGGCGCCCTCAAAGTCAGCGTGCCCCTTCAGACGAGCTTCGCGTCCGTCGTCGAGACGCGCGCCCCCAATTCAGGAACTTTCGACGCAGCGGAGTTTCGGGACGGCGGCGTGGCGGTGCTCGACACGGCCGGCAATCTCAAGTTCACCTGCGCGTCCGCGGTGGCCTGGGACTCCGGGAAGAACCGGATCACCCTGAGCCCCCGCTATGAGGGCGGCCGCATCGTGATGGACGTGCCCGAGAGCTTCATGGCGAAGGCCGTCTTTCCCATCGTCATCGACCCCTGGTTCGGCTCGTCGGGAAGCAACGCGGCCGGCGGCCTCTCCGGCACCGCGAAGACGTCGGATCGTCCCTCGATGAAGGACAACCTCGTCGCCTGGGCCGACAGCAGCTCGGGCAATTTCGAAATCTACGCCAGGCTCTGGACGGGATCGGGCTTCAGCGACCTGGGCGGCTCCTCGACGGGCGGCGGGATCAGCGCAACTCCCGGGGACTCCCTGAATCCCTGCGTGGCGTCGAACGGTTCCGGCAATCCCACGATCGCCTGGGAAGAGCACACCGGAGCCGGCGTCGCGATCTTCCTGAAACAGTTCCCGAGGGTCGCGACCGGAGGACAGTGGGCGGGGCTTGGGGAGTCGGCCACCAATCTCGGCATCAGTCAGAACTTCGCGTCAAACCGTCGTCCTGCGGTGGGACTGCTGCAGGCCGTAGTGCCCGGAATCGTGACAATCAATCCCACCAACGGACAGCCTATCTCCTCTCCGGCGACCTTTCCCATCGTTCCCGTCGTCGCCTGGGATAGCGGCCAGATTTATGTGAGCGCCTTCTATCCTGGCGCCCCCGCAATTCCTCCGGTCGGAGCCGCTCCCGGCCTTCCCGCCGTCCCCGCCGGTTGGTACCAGCTGGGCAAAGCGGGCGGAATCAACGTCACCAGTACCTTCAACGCCAACCTGTTCATCGGTTTCGGGCAGAATTCATCGCTGGTCGTTGACGGACTGAATCAGGTTACCGTCGCCTGGGACGGCGTCCTGGGGAACAACGTCGAAATCCAGGCGTCGCGGTGG
>DASQOM010000318.1:0-6939 GCA_035644495.1 Planctomycetota bacterium
GGGTGCGGCGGGCTTCGCCCGCTGGATGCTCGAGCATCCGCGCGCGCTGTTGACCGACACCACGATGCGCGATGCGCACCAGTCGCTGTTCGCCACCCGCATGCGCACCGCGGACATGGTGGAAGTGGCGCCGTACTACGCGCGTAGGCTGGCGGGACTTTTTTCGATCGAGTGCTGGGGTGGCGCCACCTTCGACGTCGCGCTGCGCTTCCTGAAGGAGGATCCCTGGGAGCGCCTGACGCTGCTGCGGCAGGAAATCCCGAACGTCCTCTTCCAGATGCTGCTCCGCGCGGGCAACGCGGTCGGCTACACGAACTACCCGGACTCCGTCGTCGAGGCCTTCGTCAAGACGGCCGCCGCGAACGGGATCGACGTGTTCCGCGTCTTCGACTGCTTCAACTGGATCGAGAACATGCGGCCGTCCCTCGAGGCCGTGCTCGAGACCGGCCGCATCTGCGAAGGCGCGATCTGCTACACGGGCGACCTGCTCGACCCGAAGCGCGACAAGTACCCGCTGGAGTACTACGTCAAGCTGGCGAAGCAGCTCGAAAAGATCGGCGTCCACATCCTCGGCATCAAGGACATGGCGGGCCTCTGCAAGCCCTACGCGGCGCACAAGCTCGTGAAGGCGCTGCGCGAGGAGGTCGGCCTGCCGATCCACTTCCACACGCATGACACCGCCGGCGTCCAGGCGGCCACGATCCTCAAGGCTTCCGAGGCCGGCGTCCACATCGCCGACGCCGCCATCTCCTCGATGAGCGGCCTCACCAGCCAGCCGAACCTGAACTCGCTCGCCGAGGCGCTGCGCAACACGGAGCGCGACACCGGGCTCGACATCGACGCGCTGAACCGCTGTTCCGACTACTGGGAGACCGTCCGCGAGGTCTACTACCCGTTCGAGTCCGGGATGCGCGCGGGCACCTCGCAGGTGTATCGGCACGAGATTCCGGGCGGCCAGATCACGAACCTGAAGGAGCAGGCGCAGAAGCTCGGCCTCGGAGCCCGCTGGCGCGAGATCCTGAAGACCTACGCCGACGTCAACCAGCTCTTCGGCGACATCGTCAAAGTGACGCCCTCGAGCAAGGTGGTCGGCGACATGACGCTCTACCTCGTCGCGAACAACCTGAAGGCGGCGGACGTGCTGGACGAGAAGCGCGAGCTCTCGTTCCCCAAATCGGTGGTCGAGCTCATGGAAGGACGCCTGGGCCGCCCGCACTTCGGATGGCCCAAGAAGGTCCAGCAGATCATCCTCAAGGACGCAAAGCCCATCAAAGGCCGCCCCGCCGACGTGCTGCCGAACGTGAAGCTCGACGAGGTCCGCTCCGAGCTCAAGGCCAAGATCAAGTCGACGCCGACCGACAACGACCTGATGAGCTACCTGATGTATCCCCGCGAGTTCGTCGAGTTCGACGCGCACCGCAAGAACCACGGGGACACGTCGACGTTCCCCTCCGACGTCTTCTTCTTCGGCATGAAGCCCTCGCAGGAGATCTCGCTGGAGATCGAGCCCGGCAAGACGCTGATCATCAAGTTCCAGGCGGTCGGCGAACCCGACCCCGACGGCGGCCGCCCGGTCTTCTTCGAGCTCAACGGCGTACCGCGGCAGGTGGTGGTGCAGGACCGCGCGCTGAAGGCGGAGAAGGAGCAGCGGCCGAAGGCGGACCCGGACAACGCGGGCCATATCGCGGCCCCGATGCCGGGCAAGGTCGTGCAGGTCCTGGTCAGCGTGGGCCAGCAGGTCGCGCGCAGCCAGAAGCTGCTGGGCATCGAGGCGATGAAGATGGAGACGTCGGTCTATTCGCCGATCGCGGCGCGGGTGAAGGAGGTGCTCGTCACTTCGGGCACCGCGGTCGCGTCGAAGGATCTGATGATGATCCTGGATCCCATCCCCGAGCCGGCGGCCGAGCTGCGGCGCTGACGCGCCCCGGATAATCCCAAAACCCAAATCCCGACCGCCCTGGATCGGGCGTAGAGTCTTTGGTCCATCCCGGAGAGCTCCATGCAGCGACTCGCATTCGCGGCGGTCCTGATCCTCGGCCTGCCGCTTGCAGCCCAGGACAAGAAAAGCCCGTATGAACTCGGGCCCGACTCCAAGCCGCAGGAGGGCGTGCCGACGGGGAGGACGCTCGAGGGGAAATGGGAGAGCAAGGGCCTCTATGCCGGCACCGTCCGCGACTACCGGGTCTATATCCCCGCCAAGGTCGAGCCCGACACCCTCCCCTGTCTCATGGTGTTCATGGACGGCCTGGGGTATTTCGACCCCAAGGGCTCGTTCCGCACCCCCACCGTCTTCGACAACCTGATCCAGAAGGGGGAGCTGCCCCCGACCATCGGCGTCTTCGTCAATCCCGGCGTCATCCCCGGCGCGCGGCCGGGCGCGGGGGGCCGCCAGAACCGCAGCTTCGAGTACGACGCGATGGGCGACCTCTACGCGCGCTTCCTCATCGACGAATTCCTCCCGGGCATCGCCGAGCGGCACGGGCTGAAGTGGACCGACGACCCCGACGGCCGCGCCGTCTGCGGCATCAGCTCCGGAGGCATCTGCGCGTTCACCGTCGCGTGGGAGCGGCCCGACCAGTTCCACAAAGTGCTCAGCCACATCGGCAGCTTCACCAACATCCGCGGAGGCGACGTGTACCCGGGCCTGATCCGGAAGACCGAGGCCAAGCCTCTTCGCGTGTTCCTCCAGGACGGCTCGACCGACCTGGACAACGTCCACGGCTCCTGGCCGCTCGCGAACCAGTCGATGGCGGCGGCGCTCAAGTACATGAAGTACGACTACAAGTTCGAGTTCGGGGTCGAGGGTCACAGCGGCCGCCACGGCGGCGCGATCCTTCCCGACTCGCTGCGCTGGCTCTGGCGCGACCACAAACCGAACAAGTAGAGGGAACCCGATGATGCTTCGCGTCCTGTCGTTCGCCGCGCTCTGCTCCCTCGCGTCCGCCCAGGATTTCGCGGGCGACATGCCGATCAGCCGCGTCCTCATCGACGGCCAGGGCTGGCAGCTGGTCTCCGAAGGCCACCAGTTCACCGAGGGTCCGGCGGTCGACCGCGAGGGCAACGTCTATTTCAGCGACATCCCCGCGAACAGGATCCATAAGGTGGATCTCGCTGGCAAGGTCACCCTTTTCGCGGAGAACACGGCGGCGACGAACGGACTCATGTTCGGCGCCGACGGCCGCCTCTACGGCTGCCGCAACGGGGAGAAGAAGATCGTCGCTTACGCGATGGACGGGACGATCTCGACGCTGGCGGAGAACGTCGAGAGCAACGACCTCGTCGTGAACGCCGCCGGCGAGATCTGGTTCAGCGATCCGAAGGGCGGGAAGGTCTGGCATATCCCCGTCGGCGGCGCGGCGAAGACCGCGGCCGAGGGCCTCAAGCCCAACGGCCTGATCCTTTCGCCGGACCAGGGGACGCTGTTCGTCACCGACTCCACCGAGCCCGTCCTCTGGGCGTTCCGCGTGCAGGCCGACGGCAGCCTGACCCACAAGGACCGCTATTGCCAGCCGCTGAGGATGGTCGAGGGGAAGGCGGGCACGGGCGCGGACGGCATGACCGTGGATAAGGCCGGCCGCATCTATGTGTGCACCCGCGCAGGGCTGCAGATGTTCGACCCGACGGGCCGCCTGGGCGGCGTCATCGCCAAGCCGCAGGAGAAGTCGCTCTCCAACGTCGTCTTCGGCGGCTCCGAGTTCGCATATCTCTACGTCACGTGCACCGACAAGGTCTACCGCCGGAAGACGAAGAGCCCGGGCGAGCCGTACTTCCTGCACGCCAAGCCCAAATGACGGAGCGCCCGAAACACGGCGGCTACCGGGCCAGCCCGGAAGACGAGGCGTTCTATCGCCGGCTCCACGACGTCGTGCTCGAGAAAGTCCGCGGCGGCATGGCGTCCGACATCCTTGAACGGGAACTCCGGGACCAAGGAGTCCCCGAGAAGACCGCGCAGCGCATCGTCGTCGCCGTGCGGCAGGAAGCGGAGTTGACCCGGGCGCGCGACACCGTGCCTTCCCGCCATCGATGGATCGTGATGGGGTTCACCGCGCTGGTCCTCGGCAGCGGCGGCGCCTTCGTTTACCGGCGGAACCGGCAGAACGAATACTGGACTCCCCGGACTTTCTGGCTGTCCCTTCTCGCCCTGGGCATCGTCAGCGTGTTTTCGTTCAGACGATTGGCCATGAAACCCCAGGGGCCCGCCAGGTCCTGATCCGACGCGCAAGCTATGGCCGCAGGACCGATCCCGATATAATCGTGCCGATGCCCGACCCGCAGCCCGAGCCGGCCAAAACCGACGACGCCTGCGTCGTGCCCACCTGGGACGTCCGCATGTGCTTGGTCTGCGGGAAGCAGATGGAAGGCCGCAAGTGCAAGTACATCTGCCGAAGCTGCGGCACGATGATCGACTGCTCCGACGCCTATTGAGGAAAGCGCATGATCCACATCGTCGTCCAGATCGAACCCAAACCCGAGAAGGTCGAGGCCTTCCTCGAGCTCGCGCTCTTCGACGCGCAGAATTCCCGCAAGGAGTCCGGCTGCCTCCGCTTCGACGTGCTCAAGGCCCTGGACAACCCGCCGCGCTTCTCGTTCTACGAGGTCTATAAGGACGAGGCCGCGGTCCAGGCGCATCGCCAGACGCCGCACTATGCGCGCTGGATCCAGGAGATCGACGCCCTCCAGGCCAAACCCCGCACCGCCGTCAAGTACTCGACCGTCGACCCGCTGCCGTACGCGTAGGCGACTGTGGAGTTCACGTTCCTCACGCCGCCCGAGATCCTCTTCGGCCCCGACGAGAGCCGGAAGACGCTCGACGTCGCCCGCCGCTTCGGGTCGCGCGTCTTCGTCGTCACCGGCGGCAAGTCGTTCGAGACGCTCCCGATCGCGCCGCTGCTGAAAGACCTCCCCCGCTGGAGCGTGTCCGGCGAGCCCGACGTGGCCGCCGTCGACGAGGGCGTCCGTCGCTGCGGAGACGCCGACGTCGTCGTCGCCGTCGGCGGCGGGAGCGTCATGGATACCGCCAAGGCCGTGGCCGGCGTGGTCACGAACGGCGGCAGCGTGCGCGACTATCTCGAGCAGGTCGGCGACCGGAAGCTCGTGAAGCCGCCCCTGCCCTTTATAGCGGTCCCGACCACGGCGGGCAGCGGCTCCGAGGCGACCAAGAATGCCGTCATCCGAGTGCCCGACCTCAAGGTCAAGCGCTCGATCCGCCACGATCTCCTGATGCCGCGCGTGGCGATCGTCGATCCGAAGCTGTCGGCGGCGGCGCCGCGGGAGGTGGCCGCGTCGGCCGCGCTCGACGCGTTCACGCATCTGCTGGAGGGCTACGTCTCGACCGGCGCCCAGCCGATGACCGACGCCCTGGCCCTGCCGGGCCTCGCCCTCGCGGCGGAGGGATTGCGGGGCATCGCGTGCGGAAAGGACGCGTTTGCGTCGATGTCGCAGGCCAGTCTCTGGGGCGGGATGGTGCTGGCGAACGCGGGCTTGGGCGCGGTGCACGGCCTCGTCGCGCCGCTGGGCGGCCGCTGCGCGATCCCGCACGGGATCGGCTGCGCCTGCCTGCTGGCCGACACGGTCCGCGTCAATCTCGCGGCGCTGAGGTCCCGGGCGAAAGACAGTCCGGCCTTAGGCCGATACGAGAAGGCGGCGCAGGCGGTCGGTCAGAAGTCGAGCGACGGGCTGCTGACGTTGCTGGCCGGATATCGCCGCACGTTCGATCTGCCCTGGCTATCCGCGCGGGGCATGAACGCCGAGGATCTGGCGCCCATCGTCAAGGCCTCGCGCGGCAGCAGCATGCGCAGCAATCCGATCGAGCTCAGCGATGCCGAGCTGGAGGAGATCCTCCGCGCGGCGATGAAGGCTTGAGCGCGCGCACCGCCGCTTCGACCTTGGCGGCGATCTCCGTCCAGCCTTCCTTATCATTGGACACGGCCGGGAAACGCAGCGGCGTCCCCACCGTCAGGATCAGCTTGCGCGGCCGCGGGAACTTCTTGTCGGCCGAAAACGCCTGGTAGGCCCCCTGCAGATAGCACGGAACCACGGGGACCAGGGTCGACGCCACCAGGGACCCGATCCCCCGCTTGAAGATCCCCATCTCGCCGGTCCGCGTCCGGGTCCCTTCCGGAAAGAGCACGTACGCGCAGGGCTCGTCCGTCAGCCGCTGGCGCATCTCCTGCAGATCGGCCGGATCGCAGTGCTTGCGCCAGAGGGGCAGCGCATTGAGCGCATAGGCGGCGAACGCCGCGACCGGGAGCTTCTCGAAGAACGTGTCGCCCGCCGCGATGGGGAAAATGCGATCGCGCAGCCGCGCAGGGCAGGAGCCCGCGAGCGCAAGCACGTCGAGATGACTCGCGTGATTGGCGACGAGGAGGAACGGCGCCTCCGTCGGCAGATGTTCGCGGCCCCGCACGCTGAACCGATGGTAGACCTTCAGGTAGAAGCGGACTAAGCCCCACCAGACGTGATGCAGCAGGGTCTCGACGAGGCCGCTCTCGCGCTTCAGGCTCTTCAGCCGTTCCGCGTGAGAAAGACCCAGGTCCTTGGCCGGCTGGAATTTCCAGTCGTCCATGTCACGGGCCCGTGAGGATGCGCGGCGTCTGATCGAGTCCGAACCCGACGAAGTAACCGACGTAGTGAAACACCGCCGGGGCCGCCAGCAGGAGGCTGTTGACCCGGTCGAGCACCCCGCCGTGACCGGGAATGATCGAGCCCATGTCCTTGATCCCCAGATCGCGCTTGATCGACGACAGCATCAGGTCGCCTAGCTGGCCCGAGACGCTGACTAAGACGCCCAGCAGGATCAGCCAGCCGGGCTTGTCCAGGTCGGTCCCCAAAAACACAAAGTGGGCGATGACCGCGACCAGCGGCGTGGTCAGCACGAGGGCGCCGAGGTGTCCGCCGAGCGTCTTTCCCGGACTCGTGTGCGGGACCAGCTTGCGATGG
>DASQOM010000319.1:0-17395 GCA_035644495.1 Planctomycetota bacterium
GCTCAGGCGAACGGGAAAGGGGGAGCCGGTCGGGGGGAAGGGACGTCGCGCGAATCGGTGAGGAGGTCTAGCGCGTTGAGGCGTGACGATTCCCGCCCTCGGCTCCCGTCGTACAGATTCGACAGGATCCGGCGCGGCGGAGCATCGTCGCAATACTCATGTGTTGATTGGTATACGCGGAAGCCGGGCTGAGTTCAACAGGAAAAGCATAAACGCATGTAAATATTGTTACTAGTTTTGAGACAGAGTCCGGGAGGGCCGACCGCGACGATGCCGAACCAGGCGCCGCGGCGACGCTGAAGCATCTCCATTCCGGGTCAGAGCTCGAATTCGGCCGTCTGGGCGAGGAGGTCGTGCGCGCGCGCGTTCCGCATCCACGCATGAGGGTTCACCTCGCGGGCCACGCCGACGCCCGCCGAAATCAACCAGAGGGGGCCGACCTTCGCGAGGCGGCAGCGCACCTCCGCGCCGGGCTCGCCGCGCAGCCGGGCCGGCGTCGTCAGCGTCCGCGAGCTCTCGAAGGGTCCCGGCGGCGCCTCCTCGACGAACGTGAGCTCCTCCAGCTCCAACCCCGCCGCCCGCAGCGCGGAGAGGCAGAGCGTCCCGGCCGCGTCCCAGCCCGCGATCGCCGACGCGGGCGCGAGGGTCGCCGAGAGCTGCGCATTCCACGTGGACGAGGGCCAGACGATCGGTTCGCGCTCGGGCAAACCGGGAAACGGCGTGGTGGCGGACACCGCGGCCGCGTCGTTTTCCGCCGGAGGCTGCGCGGAGGCCTGGATCGTGCCGGACCCCTCGCCGCCCTCGGCCGCGCTCAGGGTCCAGGATCCCGGCATGAGGAGGCGGAACGGGACCGGGATGCTTCCGGTCACGCTGCGCACCGGCTCGGCCAGGGGCCCGGGATCGCTCTGCACCAGCTTGAACTGCGCCAGCGTGATGAAGAAGTCGTCCGCGACGCGGTCGTAATTCCCGCGGCGCCCGCGGCAGCAGGTGATGAAGAGTCGCGACCCGGACTTGAACGTGGCGAAGCGTCCGGCATACGGGACGCCGTCGATCTCCCACTCCACGACCGCGTCGCCGGAGGTCCCTCCCGCGAGCGGCCAGCGCAGCATCGACGCGGGCGCGAGCCCGTTGAAGCGGAGCCATTCCTCCAGCCAGTGGGCGGGGTCGATTTCAAAGCGGAGGCGGACGCCGACGACTTCGATGTCGGACTCGATATCCTCGCGGTAGAGCAGGCCGACGCTCCGCGCCGGCTTCGCCTCGGTGGGCGGCACGAGGCCGTCGTTGGGACGGACCCGCGTGACATTCTTGCGGACGACCAGGGCGTACTGCCATAGAGGGTCCGGGATGCGGTCCATCGTGACGCGGATGAAATCCTGCTGCAACGACTCGGCGTTGCGCGCGATCTGGACGGGCTGCGGGGGAAGGGTGCTCATCGGCTTCCGACTATAGGGACTCCGCCGCGCGACGTCTAGCGGCGCTTGTACAGGGCCTGCAGCTCCGCCTTCGCGCAGGCGAACTCGGGCCCCGGCTTGCACGGCGCGTTGACGCACATCCGGAAGTAGTCTTCGGCTCCTGCCGCATCCTTCGCGATCAGCCGGAGACTTCCGACCAGAAACCAGGCCTGGGCCGACCGCGCGGCGGCCTCCGGGCCCGGGGCCGCGTCCAGGCTGCGGAGGAAGTCCTCCTCCGACATCTGGCGCGCCGCGTAGCGGAAGCGCGTCCGCGTCCACTCGTCGGGGAACAGCGCCGGATCGGCGAGACAGGATTTCAGTTCCTCGAGGGCGTCCTGTCCCTCGCCCATCCGGGTCCGCGCGAGGAACATCCGGATCATCCCGTCGTCGGCCAGGACAAACGATCGTTCGATGGCCGTGCGGAAATCGCGGACACAGGTTTTCCAGTCCTGCCCGTCGTAACGGGCGCAGCCCCGTTCGTAGTAGAGCCGGCCGTCGTAGGGACTCCTGACGATCGCGTTCGAATACTCGTCGACGGCGCCCTGGTGGTCGCCCATTCCGTTCTTCACGCGCCCGCGGATCTCGTAGGAAACGGCGTCGTCGGGATTCAGCGCGACGGCCTCCTGGAGATCCGTCAGCGCTCCCTGCGGATCGCCGAGGTAGTCCTTGACCGCCCCGCGGGAGCGCCAGGCTTCGGCGAGCGTCGGAGCCAGGTCGATGGCTTTGGAATAATAGGACATCGCCTCCTGAAGATGCCAGGTTCCCAGGCTGCGGTCCCCCATCCCGACCATGAACTTCGCCGAGGCGGCCCCGATCTTGCGCAGTTCCAGGGGTTCCACGGGGGGGCGGTACACGGTGGGAGTGTGGTGCGACGTGGCGAGGCTGCTGAACAGCCGGATCAGGACGATGCCGCCGAAGATCCATAAGCCTCCCCACGACCGGCTCCGCCGCGCGGGAGCGGGGGTGGGCTGCAGCCTCGGTCGGGGCGCGGGGGGAGGACGGACTCCGGGTTCGCAACCGTAGATCGCGCAGCGCCGGCTGTTCGCGTCCCAGCAGTCGGCGTGATAGGCGGCGTCGCAGCGGGGACAGCGGACGACGGCCGCGTCTCCGATGTCCGCGCGGCAGAACGCGCAATGCCCCGGCGCGCCCGGATTCGGGAGGAACTGGAGGTCACCGGCGCTCACCCCCTTATTGTACCGCGGCTGACACGGGGCGCCAGCGCTCCAGGCTGCGAATGCAGACCCTTGCGCGAGCGTCCCGCCCGCGAAGGCACGATGGCACAACCGCGGAGCGCGGAGCGGGTGTTAGATCTTGGTCGAAGGAGGAAACGCGCATGGAACGCCGGGACTTCATCCGCACCGCGGGGCTGGGCGCGCTCGCCCTCAACACGGCCTGCGCCGCCCCTGCGCCGCCGCAGGCCGCGACCCCGACGCGAGCGCTCTTCAAGGTCGGCACCCAGCAGGCGTCGCCGACCGACGACATGCTCCGCTACTTCCTCCACTGCGGCGTGCGCAACATCTGCGGCTCGCCGCCGAAGCCCGGGCCGAAGGGGTCGTGGGACGTCGACGATCTGCGCCGCCTGCGCGACCGCGTCGAGTCCCTCGGGCTCTCCCTCGACCTGTTGCCGCTGCCGATGAGCGCGGCAGTGCTCGCCAAGGCCGAGAACCCTCATATCCTCCTCGGGAAAGGCCCCGAGCGCGACCGCGAGATCGACGCCATCTGCGACGATATCCGCGCGGCCGCGAAGGCGGGCATCGCCGCGCTCAAGTACAACCTCACGCTCCTCGGCGTCGTCCGCACCGGACGAACCCCCGGCCGTGGCGGCGCCACCTACAGCAGCTTCGACTATGACAAGGCGCCCAAGGACGAGCTCCCCGAAGCGGGCCGCGTCGGCGCCGACGAGATGTGGGATCGCATCACGTACTTCCTCGACCGCGTCGTGCCCGTGGCCACCGAGCACAAGGTCCGGCTCGCCTGCCATCCCAACGACCCGCGGGTGCCCGATGGCTTCCGCGGCGTGCATTGCGTGCTGGGCAGCGTCGACGGCCTCAAGCGGTTCATCGACATCCGCCCGAGCCCCTATCACGGCCTGAACTTCTGCCAGGGGACGATCAGCGAAGGCCTGAAGGAGCCGGGGAAGGAGATCTTCGACGTGATCCGCTACTTCGGATCGCGGAAGAAGATCTTCAACGTCCACTTCCGCAACATCCGCGGCGGCTACCTCAAGTTCGAGGAGACGTACCCCGACGAGGGCGACGTCGACATGGTGCAGGCCGCGCGCGTCTATAAGGAGGTCGGTTACGACGGCCTGCTGATGCCGGACCACGTCCCGAAGGTCGAGGGCGACGAGGGCGGCAAGCTGGGTTTCGCCTTCGCGCTGGGATACATCAAGGGCGTGATCCAGGCCGTGGATCGCGAAGCCTGAGATCCCGCCGAATCCTGCGAACGGCCATTCTCTTTTGACGTAACTACTGGTTGAGGCTTCGGCAGCGTTGATCCAGCCGCGCTTGCGGCGGACGCGCCTTCGACCGGGTCCTCCCCGTCACAATACCTTCCCTGATGTCTCTCTAACTTTGGTCACGCAGTGCTGCGTGGAGGGCGAGATGAGTTCGCGAGCCGCTACGGTCCTCTTGGCCGCCCGTCATCCCGAAGCCTTTTACGAGGTCCGCAGCCGTCTGGAGACCGCCGGCGTCCGCGTCCATGCCGCCCCGTCGACGCGTGAGGCGCTCGAGCGGATGAGGGAGGAGGCGCCGGACCTCGTCGTGCTCGACCGGGACCTCGAGCCCGTGACCACCTCGGCCCTCGTCCTTGCGATGAGGACCTACACGCCCACGCCCGATATCATCCTGGTGTCGGAGGAGGTCCCGTCGGACCCGGAAACCTTCGTGAAGACGCTCGGGCTGCTTCAGATCGCGCTCAAGCCGGTCGACGAGGCCGCGCTCTTCGAGAGCATCCTGGACCGCTTCAAGGAGTTGAGCGTATCGCTCACGCTCCCCCAGCGGGAGGCGCCGCTGGTGCTCTGCGTCGACGACGACTCGCTGCAGCTGAGCGCGCTCACCCGGGTCCTGAGCCAGCACGGATACCGCGTGTTCACCTGCGAGACCGCCAGCGGCGCGCTGGAGGCGCTCTCGGAAGTGCGGCCGGACGTGGCCATCCTCGACATCATGATGCCCGGCACCGGCGGGCTCGACCTGCTGGAGAAGATCCGCAGCCGCTCGGGCGGCCGCGTCCCCGTCGTGCTTCTGACGGCGCTGAACTCGGCGTCGTCGCACCAGGCCGCGCGGGCGCGCGGAGCCAGCCGGTACCTGACGAAGCCCTGTCCCAACAAGGAATTGGTCGCCGCCGTCGAATCGGTCTTGGCGGAGGCTGAACGATAGCGACCGGGAGTGCCGTATGCATCACCGCCGCAGCCGTCCCGTCATCCTGTTCGTGGAACCCAGTCTTGCCCGACACCGTCGGCTCCGCGTGGCCCTGCGCCGCCGCGGCGCGCACGTCATGATGGCCTCGACCGCGGAAGAAGGCCTGGACCGCGCGGAGCTGTTTCCCCCCGACGCGATCGTCGTCGCGTCGGGGCTTCGCAACACCGAGGGGGACAGCTACGCGACGGTGTTCCAGGCCGCGTACCCGGGGGCGCGCCTGCTCCCCGACGACGCGACGCTGCTGTCGGAGATCGTGAAGGAATTCCCGTCGCTGGCGCCGATCGAGGTGACCGACGAAACCTCGCGTATCCTCTGCGTGGACGACGACCCGCTCTATCTCAAGTCGCTCACGCGCTTCCTGGAGCGCTACGGCTATCACGTCCAGAGCTGCACGAACCCCGAGCAGGCCCTGGCGTCGGTGCAGCGGCTCCCGCCCGAGCTCGCGATCGTGGACGTCCGAATGCCGGGCATGGACGGGATCGAGCTCGCCCGCCGCATCCATGAGCTTTCCCACGGCCAGGTCCCCGTGGTGCTGCTGACGGCTCTGCCGATCGAGGAGACGCGCGGATGGGGCCGCCAAGCCGGCGCCACCTGCTCGATCAGCAAGCAGGGCGTGCCCGACCAGGTGGTCGACGTCATCGACTCGCTGATCGGCAACGTCGACGAGGACGAGCGGGCCTTCCTGAAGATCCCGGGCTGATCAGCGATTGACGTAGTCGGGCTTGTTGGGGTCCGCCGTCGACGTGATGATGATGGTGACGGGCAGGAGGACCGTGTCGACGACCGCGCTGAGCGGGAGATCCAGGATGCCGAGGATGACGAGCGGGAAGAAGTAGTCCTGGGAGCTCGGCAGGTAGGGATGTTCGACGAGGCGGGCGTCGACCTGGACGCCGCCGTAGATCCGTTGCTCGACGGCCAAGTCGGCGATCGATCCGCAGCCGCCGAGAAACACCGTCAGCGCGAGCGCCAGAACCCCCATCCTCATGGCGCACAGGATAGCATCTCCGACGCCTTCCGGGAATAAGCACTGCCTGCCGACTCCAACAGACAGAGCCGGGAGGATCCTCGTATGGCGAAAGCGCTCGTCAGGGTCGTGCTGGCGGCGTGCTGCGGGGGCGTGGAGGCCCAGGAGACGCCGCGGGAGCGGACCCTCGTGTTCGCGTTCCGCGATGCGTCGGTCGATTCCGTGCTGCTCTACGTCAGTCGTCTCACCGGCTGGGTGTTCGTGCTGGAAACGCCGGCGCGCGGGACGATCACGGCCGTCAGCGAGACCGACGTTCCGGTGTCGAACTGCCTCGAGTTCCTGAGCGTCTCCCTGAGGCCCCACGGCCTGGCCGTGGTGAACCCCGCGGCGCCCCGCTTGCCGCAGCCGGGGGACATCCTCCGCGTGGTCGACGCGTCCCGTGCGGGCCTGTCGCTGCCTGAAGTCCACGTCGGCCTCGAGGCGACGCCGATCCCCCTGACCTCGGAGTTCCGAACCCAGGTCTTTCCGTTGAAAGCGGTCGGCGTGGCCGACCTGATGAAGGACCTCGGGGACTTTCTGAGACGGATGGCCGGCGACGGCGCCGCCATCGGGATCTCGACCGGGTCGAACGCCCTGATCGTGAGCGCCCGGTCCGAGTGCGTCCGCCGGATTGCGGAGATCCTGACCGTGATGGATCAGGCGGGGTCGGCCCAGCTGCGGATCGAAATCCTTCCCCTGGGGTACGCGGACGCCGCCGAGGTCGCCCGGACCCTGAACGATCTCTATAAGACGGATGCCCCGGCGAGCGCGGCCCCGGCCGGCCCGCTGCGCTTCCTGCAGGCCGAGGGGACGCGGCCCGCGCCGCCGCGCCCGCCCGCCTATGAGCGCGTCCGGATCACGCCGGAGCCCCGGACGAACTCGATCGTCGTCTGCGCCGCCGACGATCACGCGGCCGCGATCAGGGGGCTGGTGGCGAAGCTCGACATCCCTTCGGCCGCGCTGAGCACCTACGTGATCCCGCTTCGCAATACGGATGCGGCCGCGATCGCAGCGATGCTGAACAGCCTGTGGAACCGGCAATCGACGTCGGCCGCGTCCGGCCTGCCGCGCAGCGACGGGACGCTTGCACCGGGGCAGACCGCGGTCCGGAGTCCGGCGGCGGCTTCGGGGAGCCGGAGCGGCGCCACAAGTCCTCGCCGCTGATCCGCGCGGCGCTATAATGCCCTCCATGAGGGCGCTGCTCATGGCCGGTCTCCTGGCGTCCACGCTGCCCCGCGGCGGGGTCGAGATCGTCGGCCATCGGGGCTCCTCGGATGAGGCTCCCGAGAACACGCTCGCGTCGTTCCGGCTCGGCTTCGAGCAGGCCGACGCCTGCGAGCTCGATATCCACAGGACCCTGGACGGAAAGGTCGTCGTCATTCACGATGCGAATACGAAACGGACGGCCGGGGTCGACAAGCCGGTCGCCCTTCAGACGCTGGCGGAGCTGAAGACGCTCGATGCGGGGAGCTTCAAGAGCGCGAAGTTCGCGGGGGAGCGGATCCCGACGCTGGCGGAAGTGCTGGCCCTGATCCCCGACGGCAAGCGCCAGTTCATCGAGATCAAGTGCGGGCCCGAAGTGATCCCGGCGCTGGTCGAGGTCGTCGAGGGTTCGAAGAAGAAGCCGGAGCAGATGGCGCTGATCGCCTTCAATCTCGAGACCCTGAGGGAGGCGAAACTGAAGCTGCCGCAGCTGCAGGCCTATTGGCTGGTGGGCGCGAAGGCGGATCCGAAGACCGGCAAGCTGCCCGAGGCGGACGAACTGGTCCGGCGCTGCAAGGACGCCGGCCTCGATGGGCTCGACGTCGAGGGGAAGCTGCCGGTCGACGAGGCCTTCGTCGGCCAAGTGCACGCCGCGGGATTGAAGCTCTATACGTGGACGGTGAACGTTCCCGCACTCGCAAAACGGCTGGCCGCGGCCGGCGTCGACGGCATCACGACGGACCGCCCGCTGAAGATTCGCGAGACGCTGGCCCGCTGACTACTTTCCGACGGCGCCGTAGACGACTTCGTTGATGCCGTTCGGCGTCATGCCGGCGCCCTTCGTCCACGTCGTGCCGTCCGTCGAGTTCCACATCTGGCCGGGCCAGGTGGTGCCGATGGTGATCGTCGCATCGGCCCAGAGGAGATGGCAGGGGGGCTTTTTGGACAGCGCGGTCCACGTCTGGCCGTCCGCCGAGGTGAACGCGACTTTCTTGCCCACCGCGAGGAAGCCCTTCGGGGTCCACGCGAGCTGCTGGAAGTCGCCCGCGTTCGCGATCGTCTGACGTTTCCACTCGCGTCCGTCCGCGGACGTCTGCACCAGGCCTTCGGCGCCGACGGTGACGAAGAGCCCGGCCCCGAAGGCGAGGCCCGCGACGACGGGGAGGTCAGTCGCGAAGTGGTCGATGCTCTCGGCGTTGCGGCTGACGGCGCACCAGTAGGCCTTCTGGTCCTTCCCGTGATTTCCCATGAACACGAAGGTGCCGTTGCCGTGCGCGCAGCGGCGGAACCAGAAGGCCCAGTCCTTATAGTCGATGCGGCCGCCCGGCTTCCAGGTCTCCCCGTCCTCGGACCAGAGCAGCGACTTGTCGGACGCGCCAGCCACGAAGCGGTCGTCGCCGAAGACGATGGGGCTGATCCGGTTGGGGGCTTTCCGGGCTTCGGTCCATTCGCGTCCGTCCTTCGAGACGAGAATATGGCCCGCCTGGGTCTCACGGGTCCAGCCGCCCCCGCCGACCGCGACGAATCTCCCCTTGCCGTAGGCGACGCTGATCAGATTGTTGCTGTCATCCTTGCCGTCGACGGCCCATTCGGCCGAGATTTCCCAAGCGACGCCGTCGCGCGAGACCAGTCGCCGGCCGCCGTAGCCGACGGCGACATAGACGCCTTCCGAGGGGGGCACTGCCTGGGGAAGCAGGAGCAAAAGCAGCAGGGAACGGATCATGGGCGGTCCTCCGGGAGGGGATAACCGCGGACCGCGGAGGGCTCCCGGAAATTCCGAGGCTCAGCGGCCGACCATGACGGAAAAGTCCTTGCCGATCACGTAGCTCGTCTCGCCGTCGCCGCCCGTGCCGATCCCGGTGAGCCAGCTCCGGCTGATATAGGACTTGCGCGGCGCGTTCTTCGCCGCCGCCAGCTGCGCCAGGTTGGCGATCGGGATCGGGTTACCGACGTAGCCGCAGGTGCCGTCGGCGTTCAGCCAGAAGTTTCCCCGAAGGACCGTGGTGAACTGCTGCAGCGCGACGACGTCCTGCGTGGGAAGCTCGCGGCCGTTGACGATGACGCCGCTGTTGCCGCGGCTGGCGTCGATCTTCATCCGGCCGCCTCCCAGGTCCAGGTTGGCGGGGATGAGGCCCATCGTCGGCCCGCCCTCGACGCCCCAGGCCCCGCAGCGCGAATCGTACCAGTAGGCGCCGTCGACGATGCGGACGTTGAAGCGCTGCTCCAGGGCCGTGAGCTTGTCGGCGGGGAGATCCGCGCCGTTGACGACGACGTTCCGCCCCGCCTTCGGCGCGGCGGGCGCCGCGAAAGGCTGGTCGGCCGAAACCCTGCGGAGCTCCATCTTTGTCCCCGACGCGTCCTGCAGGACGAGGCGGTCGCCGTCAAGCGAGTACGTCGTGCTATAGACGGTGTTTCCGGCGGCGAGGTACAGCGTGCCCCCGCCCGCGGAGTAGCGGTACGAGCCGTTGGCGTTGGTGGCCGTGCCGTCGGCCTTGAAGTCGAAGCCCGTGCCCTGCTCCGTCTGCCAGCGTCCGACGAGGTTGCGGTCGGGTCCGGCTTCGGCGCCGCGGCGGAGCACCACCTTCTCGGGGAGCCCCGCTCCGGAGAGCGTGAGGGACTCGGCGTCCAGAACGGTATCGTAGGTGAGGCTCTTGCCGGTCGCGGGGACCGACAGCGTGAGCCGCCGGTCCTCGAAGCGCCAGCGGATCGCCGCGCCGTTGAGGCTGCCCGATCCGTTGCCCGCGAGTTCCAGTCGCAGCGGATCCTTCGGATTGCGCAGCTCCCAGACGCCGGTGATCGTGTCGCCGGCAGGGGCGGGGGCTGCCGCGGGCGCCGAGGCCCCGGCGGCAGTCCGGGTCAGAGCGAGGGGCGCTTTGAAGTCGCCCCCCGTCAGGACGAGGCGGTCGCCGTCGAGCTTCATCGTGAAGCGGTCCGTCTTGCCGTCCTTGTCGTCGATCGTCGTCAGCTTGTCGCCGAAACGGGTCCAGGCGAACCATTCCCCCGCGGAGATGCCGCGGCCGCTGGCTTCGAACACGACGCGGACATCGCCGCCGTTGTATTTGCCTTCCCACGTGCCGACGAGGGGGCTCGCTTCCTGCGCGGACGCGGCCCCGGCGATGAGGATCGTGAACAGAGTGGAATGGAGCAGTCGGCGCATGGAAACCTCCCTCTCAAACCGTTGAAGTTTTAGACCCTCCGAAGCACGACGGCATTTCAAGGTTTATGGAAGCGCTGTCACGGCGCTTTCCTGGGCCTGCGCCAGTTGAGAACACAATACAGGACGCAGGCGCCGAGGATGGCCCCGCCGGCGATGATGTACTCGCGGGGCTGTTCTTTTTCGATGGCTTCCAGAATCGGGATGGCGCGGGCCGCCTTGCTCTGGTGCACGAGCGTCGCGGCGAAGTCGCTGCGGATCTTGTAGTCGACCTCGGGTCCGGGCTCGACGGCGGTGTCGATGGTCTGTTGGAGACCGTGCTCGGGATGTTCCGTCAGGTGCCTGGCCAGCTCCAGATCGCCAAAGTGTCCGTCGAAGGTGACCTGTTTCCCCTGGACGTTTTTCCCGTAGTACCAGAGGCAGGCGGAAGCGGGCGCCGCCAGGGCGGGCAGGAGAGCCAGAACCAGCGCCGAGCGGAATCCAAACCTCATGAACCCACCTCCCGGGACTACTTGAGGACCTCGGCCTTCGCGGCGGTGTTCGAGGCGGGATCGATGAGGATATAGAAGGTGCCCGGACCGCGGGTCGGGAAGACGCCGCCCAGGCGCTTCACTTCCTTGTCGATGTCGTCCTGCGTCACGACGGTCTTCTGGAGCACTCCGGTCGCCGTCGCGGTCTTCACGTCGCGGCTCAGATGGTCGCCGTCGACGTCGACGCCCAGGATCGTCTGGATCTTCGAAGAGACGAACTCGCCGCGGAGCGTCACGCGTTTGCCGACCGCGGCCTCAACCTGGTCGCGCTGCGTGATCAACAGGGGAGTCTCGTTCATTTTCTCCGCGCTGCCGCAGGAGGCGAGCAGCAGGATCGCGACGGCCGCCTCCCTCATTTCTTGGTGGGCTTGATCGGCGGAATCCCGCGGTTGCCCAGGCGCTCCTTCGACAGCGCGATGTCGTCGATCCAGGCCGTGAAGCCCGTGGGTCCCGCCTGCTGGTAGTTCCACCAGCCGAAGGTGATGCTCTCCATCGCCGCCGGGATCTCGGAGTTCTCGTAGGTCTTCGGGCCCTTCATGAACGCGACGTCCTTCACCTCCGCGCTGTTGATCCAGAGGCGGTAGGTCTGCGTCGCATGGTCCACGTACCACTCCGCCAGCGTCCACTGGTCGCTGAACTTCCATTTCGAGGCGCTGCCGTGGGCGAACTCGGGGCGCTTCGTGTGCGGCTGCACGTTGTAGATGTAGCTGTACGTGCCCTGCGTGCCCAGGATCGTGTCCAGCGGCCGGAACTCGATCTCGTCGTCGTGCAGCGGGCTCTTGCCGACCGCGGACACGATCGTCGAGTGGATCACGCCCGACTTGCACTCCGGAGCGGGGAGCTGGACCTTGAAGTAGAGGCGGCCCCAGTGCGTGCCGCCGAGCTGCGCGAGGACCTCGTTCTTCGTCGTGATGCGGCGCGGGCCGTTCACCGCCGCGTCCATGCGCAGGGAGTGCTTGCCGCTGTGCGCGACGGTGTCGTCGACCTGGACCGCGCCCTGCTTCGTATAGCCCTTGGGGATCTCGCCCGCGGCCGTCGCCTCGAAGTCCTCCATCAGAAGGATCGGCGCCTTGCCCGGAGGCGGGTCGTCGGTGGGGGGCCGCAGCTCCTTGCCCGGCTTGTCCTGGGCCTGGGCGAGCGGACCGACGAGGACCAGCGCGAAGAGCAGCGTTTTGATCGAGGTCATCCGGATTCTCCGTTCAGGCAGCCCCGAACATCTTACGCGCCGGAGGATCCGGAACAACGCCAAAACTACTTCCGCTCCCAGCGCTCCCCGAAGAAGCCGGCCTCGACCACTTTGCCGGGCCACTGCGTGCCGGCCGGGGTCGTGACGTCGACGATGGCCCAGTCCGGCAGCCGCGGGACCTGCCGCGCATTATTGAGGTAGTCGTACTCTCGATAGGTGAAGCCGCTGTTGAGGACGACGTACTTAGCCGGGTTGAGCGGGTTGGGATAGATCAGGAGCGGCACCTGGTTCTCCCCGCAGCGGATCGGGAGCCTGTCCGCGATCCGGGCCAGCACCTTGTTGCTGGAGGCGTCGCCCCAGAGGACGATATTGCAGCTCGCGATCAGATCGTCGCCGAGCGCGACGTCGTCGACCACCCGCGCGTCGCCCCGGAACTGGACGCGCCAGGACTTCACGGCGTGCTCGAACTCTGACGCCACCCAGGCGCCGACCCCATCGTTCGCCGGCTTGCCGGTGGGCCTGACGAAGACGAACGCGCTCAGGAAGGCGTCGTCGATCGGGCCCTGCAGGCCGTGCCGTTTCACCAGCCCCTGGGGCGACCCGGCCGACCACGCGCTTCCCGATCGGACATAGTGCGGCGCCGCGGGCAGCTCCTGCCCGTCGAGGACCACCCGGGTCATCGACGGGACGCTGAAGCTGAGCGCGGTGACGTTCGACGTCGTCGCCTTGACGACGCCCGCGTCCCGCTCGGCGTCGACCCGCGCGCGCTCCCAGTGCCGGCCCAGCGCGTCGAGGGTTACCCACTTCATGTCGTTGTATCGGAGCGTCCAGGTCGTGAAGCGGATCTTCTTCGGGAGCGGGTCGCGGCCCTTCGCGGCCGCGTCGTCGACGAGCCGCACCAGCTCCTTCCACGTCTCGGGATGGTACTTGTGCCCGGTCTGCGGCCCGATCAGGTGCTTCAGCTCCAGCCCCTCTTCGGCCATCGCCTTCGCCATGATGTCGGCCGCCTGCTTCTGCGGGTCGAGCTCGCCGCTGTACGCGATCGTCGGGCAGTTGGAGAAGTTGACCGCGTAGTCCGTCGCGTCGTAGAGATGCCAGAGCTTGCGTTCGAAGTCGGTCGGCGTCAGCGTTTCCTTCTGGAAGCCGCGCAGGAACTCGGGCGTCTCGGCGAAGCCCGCGCCCGGAGCGACCGCCGCCCAGCGGCCCGCATAGTGCGCTCCGAGATGCCACGACGTCGCGCCGCCCATCGAGAAGCCGCGGATCACGATGCGGTCGGTGTCGATCCTGTATCGGCTGCCGATCCAGTCCATCGCCTCGAAGAAGTCCATCTCGCCCGCGAACTTGCTCGCGTTGCAGAATCGACCGTAGAGCTGCAGGACCAGCGCGTCGTCGGGCGTGAAGGGGCCGCCGGCGATGCGGACCGAATCGTCGAAGTGGACGCCGGCCCAGTCGATGAAGTTGAGCTCGCTCAAGTGCTCCATGCGGCCGTGGAACCAGGTGTCCAGTCGACGCGGCCGCCCGGGGTCCGACGCGTAGCCTTTGGGGATGACGAAGCCATAAGGCTGCACCGAGCCGTCAATGCCGGAGATGTAGCCCCTGGGATGGGGGCCGGGAGACGTCGTCCATTCCGGCGTGCCGTCGCGAAGCATCCGGGCGCGGCGACGTCCCTCGACGATCTGTCCGCGGGCGAGATCGAACTCCTTCGGGTCGTGGAACTCGTTGTACCGCAGGGCGACGTCGACCGCCTTCAGATAGATCTGGACGTCGGGGAGGAGGTCGAGGAAGGAGGGCATGTCCTTGAGGTCGACCCGGAGCTTTTGAATCTCCTTAAGGAGGATGTCGACGCCGTCTTCGAGCTCCTTGCGGACCTCGGCCGGCACGGGGATGCCGGCGAGCGGGATGGGCCGGACTTTTTCGGGGTGGTTGTCGCGGTCGCCGTCGAAGGCGGCGGCGCAGATCAGCAGGAGCGCAAGGGAGGGCATGAGGAGAATCTCCGGTTGGGGAATCGATCTACTTCTTATGGGAGAGACACGCCGGAGACCGCGATCTCCCCGGATTTATCAGGGCGGCGGGAGCCGAAGATGACTAGGGAAGCAGCCGGTAGCGGGTGCCGTCGGGCCGCTGGATGTAGACCCGGTCCTGGATCCCATAGTCGGCTTGGCCGCCGGACGTGACCGTCGGCTGCGTCTTCTCGATTTCCTGCAGCTGCATCAATCCGGCGCGGGCTGCTTCCGCCTCCCTCTCGAAGAAGGAGACCTCGTACCATTCGTTCGCGAGCGTGTCGAAACCGATCAGCGCCCAGGATTTCCCCATCGTCTCACCTTCCGCACCGCATAGCGGCTTGTGACCACGAGGGTCCCGTCCTCGAACTCCACCAGGACGGAGTTCAGGGCCCCCCCGGGCCACCCCCTTGTAGCGGTGTCCCTTCCTCTCCGGCAGTCTCGATCTCCAATACCACACCTGATCGAGCATCTCTGAACATCCTACGAGTCGTCGAGGGCGCCGTCACGCGGAAATCGACGGACGGATCCGCCCTACGCATGCAGCATTCCCACGAGCGGCTCTACCAGACGGGACTCTGGATCAAAGGGATCAACGGGGCCCTCGAACTTCTCGGGGGAATCGCGGTGCTCCTGGCGCCGACCGACTGGTTCCTGAAAGTTGCCACCCTCGCGGCCCCTCAATTCGGGGGCAGCAGCCGAGGATTCGCGGTGTTTTATCTGCTGAGTCACGGCGTCCTCAAGATTCTCATCGCGGCCTTGCTCCTCCGACACGTGTGCGCCGCATATCCGGTCGGCATCGCGCTCTTCGCGGCGCTCATCGCCTACGAGGTCTACCGGCTTGCAAGGCATCCCGGGATCCTCATCGGCGGCATGGTCGCGCTGGACGCGGTCATTCTGGCGCTGATCGTCCATCATCGGGTGGAGTTGCGGACGATCCGGACCCAGAGGTCCTAGTCGACGCCGCCGGCCTCGACGCTCTGTCCGAACGTGTCCGGGGTGTCCGGCGAACCCTCCGGCCTGGGGTTCTTGAGGGCGGGTTTCGAGGCCGGCTTCTTCACCCCGCCGGTCTTGCGCGTGTCCTCGTCTTTCGGCTCCTGGTTGTCCATGGATTCCTCCTTCATGGGCGGTTGAGCCGACCCGGGAGCGAGTGTTATGGGGACTTTCCTCCCTCGCGGGATTGAGAGGGCGTCCTCGTCCGTTAGAAGTTCGGATGTTCGCCACTGCAGCACTTCTGGTCTTCAGCGCCCTTCAAGCCGACCGCGAGGCGACGGTCCAGGTCCGCGACAGCGAGATCACGGTCGTCCTGCCCGAGAAAACGGGCGCGGTTTCGCGCGAGCAGATTCTGGCGTGGGCGAAGGCCTGTGGGGAAACCGTCGCCGGCTACTTCGGAGACTTCCCGGTCCCCAAGGTCCGGCTCGAGTTGACGTCGAAGGGCCGCGGCGCGATCCGGTCGGGCCGCACCTGGAACGGACGCCTGATCCGCGTGGAGCTGGGCTCCGGGACGAAGGAAGAGGATTTTCGGGACGACTGGCTGCTGACGCACGAGATGTGCCATCTCGCGTTCCCCGACCTCGACGAGAAGCACGCGTGGATGTACGAGGGCTTCGCGACGTACGTCGAGCCGATCGCGCGGGTGCGGTCGGGGCGCCTGACGGTCGAGGCGATGTGGAAGCAGATCCTCGAGGGGATGCCGAAGGGGGTGCCGGAGGCGAAGGACGGCGGGATGGACGGGACGACGGAGTGGGGCCGCACTTATTGGGGCGGCGCCTATTACTGGCTGATGGCGGACCTGGGCATCCGCGAGAAGACGAAGGGGAAGGAGACGATCCAGACGGCGCTGCAGGCGATCCTCAAGGCGGGCGGCGACGGGCGCCGCTGGTGGAGCATCGACGATGTGGTCGCGAAAGGCGACGAGGCCACGGGGACCACGGTGATGAGCGAGCTCTATAAGGAGATGGGGAAGGGGGACTACCGCCCCGATCTCCAGGCGCTGTGGAGGAAGCTGGGAGTGGAGCGCCGGGGGAAAAGCATCGCGGTCGACGATCAGGCCCCGCAGGCCGAACTGCGCCGCGCACTGACCTCGAAATAGCCGGCCGCGGGCTATCGATCGCGGTCTCCTGAGAACTGACCGTAGCGATAGCAGGTCTCCAGGGTCATCGCATTCATCGCGGTCGCGTAGAACCGCCTGGGGACGTGCGTGGACCAGCGGTCGACCGGGTCCCAGGATCCTTGATGCTCTCCCGCGTCGACCTGGTGCTTGAGGAGCGCCGGGAGCAGTGCGGCGTTCCACGCCTTCCATGTCTCGCCGGCGGGACCCTCGATCCTGAACTGTGCGATCGACCCGAAGTGCCAGTAGCAGAAGTCGACGGAGTCCCTTTCCCAGCGGGGGAGGTCCTTGCCCAGGAGCAGGGTGCCGGCCGCCAGGCGGGACTCCTTCCGCACCTTGCTCATCCGGTAGCGGGAGATCATCGCCATCGCGGTCGGGGTCTCGTGGGGATCCAGCATCTCATCCCGTCCCGGGATCATCCGGTGAGGGTTCGGTATACAGCGGACGCGGCCGGAGGCGTCGGTGACCTGGTCGATCCAGGCGAGCGCTCCGTCATAGGCGGCTTTGGGGAAGGTCAACCCCGCCTGTTCGGCGCTCCAGAGGGCCTGCACGGCCCAGGCGGTGACGGACGTGTCGTTATCGCCGCACTTCGCCGCGTAGCGCCAGCCTTTGCCGGGATTTTGAGCGCCCACCAGGAAGTCAACGGCCTTGCGGACCCTGGCCGCATCGTCGTTCGTACCGCCCAGAGCAAGCGCTTCGGCGAACGCGGCGGTCGCGACGGCGTGGCCATAGAGGTGCTTCTCGCCGCGCGGTCCGACGCAACCCTCAGAATCCTGCGCGGAGATCAGGAAGCGCAGAGCGCTGGGGATCGTCGGGCCGTACTCTTCGGATTTCGGGGAATGACCGGCGCCCAGGAACGCGAGGACGGCGAGACCCGTCACGCCGACGGCATAGTCCTCTTCCGGCACCGCCCAGGAGCCGTCCGGCTTTTGGGTCTTGAGGAGCCAGCGGAGCGCCCTGGTGACGGCCGCATCGGACTCCCCGGAACCGCCGCCCTCCTGCAGCAGCCGCTCCCGAAATTTCGGTTGCCGCGACTCGAAGGGCTCGCTCTCCTGAAAAGCGGCGCAGCAAAGAAAGTCAAGGATGACGCTCATCGGATCCTCCCCCTTATGGTCGTGGGACGCCACAAAGGAACGCGAACTCCATGGATTCAGAAACAGATCGCGCTCTTCGCAACGTTGGCATCCCCCGGAAGCTCCGGCTATGCTGTCGTCCGGGTTCAAGGAGGGAAAGAATATGGATATCCAATCCTCCGGCGGGTTTCTGGTCCTGGCGGCCGGGCTGTCGTTGATCGGCGGATGCGGCAAGAAGGACGAAGCCAAAGCCCCTCCCGCGGCTC
>DASQOM010000320.1:0-5108 GCA_035644495.1 Planctomycetota bacterium
GCGATCGACGCGCCCTGTCCCCCCTGGTTGTAGATCCAAACCTCCTTGCCGCGCGCGTCGAACTCGTGGATCCCCGTCGAATCGGCGACCAGCAGATTGCCCCCGGTCAGCCGCGCCTGCTGCGTGAACGACACCGTATGGATCTTCGATTTCGGCAGGACGACGGCGCCGAAGAGGTGGGAGAAGACCTGGATGTTCTCGCGGTCCATCCCCTGGAGCAGCGCGACCCAGCGGTCCCCGTTCGCGAACGCGATCTTCGCGAAGAGGCCGGCGGGCAGGTCGCGATTGGGCGCGTCCCGGTAGAGGTAGATGTGGCGGACGACGCCGCGCTCGTATTCCCGCTCCTCGACCTTGTCCTGTCCGCCCGCTTCCGCCGGGATCACGGCCTGGAACTTGACCGTCGCGCCGATCGACCGCAGGAAGCCGTAGTCGGCGACGCATTCGCGCACGGGCTTGGCGACCCCCTCGACCTTTTTCTCGATTTCGCGGATGAGGATGTCCCGCTTGTCCTCGCGCAGTTCCGGAAGCGGGCCCTCGGGCGGGCTCATGAGGATCGATTTCAGGTCGCGGCGGCGGACCTGGAGCGACCCGATGGCGCTGTCGAGGACCGCGATCTCCCCGTCGAACGAGGCGACCCGCGCCCCGAGGCTTCCCCCGCCGACCAGGCGGACCTGCTCCGGCCCGGGGACCTTCGGCCGCGACTCGTCGGTGGTGAAGCGCAGCCGCGCGACGTCCTCCAGCAGCACCTCGACGGGACGCTCGAGACCGGACAGCTTGACCTTCAGCCGTCCGCCCACCGTGCACTCCACAATCTCCCCCTGCACCTCCGAACGGTCCTGAAGGACGATCCGGTCGACCGCGACGCCGGGCTTCGCGGCGGGATCCTGGGGGAGCGCCAGCAGCGCGGCCAGCAGCAGGGGTCTCATCATCGCCACTATACCCCAGACGCCGCTGCGGCGGGCCGGGATCGGAAAAAGTCATGACGGACTCTGGACTCCGGCGCAGGGACGGTTTACACTACCTCCTTCCGATCCTTGGGTGAACTGCCTATGGCGCGCCTCGTCATTTTCGACGGGACTACTTCGAAGACGGTCGAGCTCACCGACGCCACCACGGTCGCCGGCCGCGCGCCCGAGAACAAGATCGTCATCGACGACAAACAGTCCTCCCGGCGTCATTTCCAGATCGACCGTATCGAGTTCGGCTACAAGCTCGTCGATCTCGAGAGCCGCAACGGAACCCGGGTCAACGACCGGTCCGTGAACCAGGCGCTGCTCCGGCCCGGCGACCGCATCCAGATCGGCAAGCACGTCCTCACGTTCGAGGATCCGAGCTTCAAGGAGCCGCCGGCGGACGTCGTCGCGCGTCTCGGCGGCGCCGCCTCGGGACCCGGAGGCCGCGTCGACGCCCCCTCGAGCTCCCCGGATATGCCTCCCCGCGCCTCGGGCCTTCCGGTGGCGCAGGAGGTCAAGCCGTCGGCGCCCGCCGTCACCGCCCCGCCAACGCCCGACTCCGACTACCGCACCAAGCGCAACCGGTCGGGCCATACGACGGCCGTCCAGAAGGTCAACCTCCAGAGCCAGCTTCGCGAAGAGCAGAAGACCCTGACGATGGTCGCCGTCGGGGCCGGGGTCTTCATCTTCGTCGTCCTGCTGCTGATCTTCCTCCCCAGCAGCCCGTCCGGGAATTCGGCCGGGGCGGGCAAGGCTCTCGTGAAGGGCGGCCCCCTGCTCTCGGACGCGGACCGCGCCGAAAAGGAGGCGCACGATTTCGAGGAGCTGGCGAACTACTGCGACCGAAACAAAAACGTCCCCGCCTCCTTCCAGGAGATCATCAACCGGGTCGACCAGTTCGAGCAGAAGTATCCCCGCAGCCTGAACCCGGCGAAGCTCAAGGAATTCCGCTCGGGCGCGTCCGCGGGGCTCAAGAGCTCCCGCAACGCGGAGTATACGGAGGCCGAGAAACTCGCCGCCGAGGACCTCCGCAAGAACGACTTCGCGGGCGGTCTCAAGAAGATCCGCGAGCTCCTCACGAAGTACAAGGCCGATGCCGACATCCACGACCGCCTGGTCAAACTCAAGGAGCAGGCCGTCGAGGACGCCCGGAAATATTTCCAGACCAGGGTCCTCGAAGCCGACGCGGTCAAGGCCACCCGCAAGGACGAGGCGCGGGAGATCTACCAGGGGCTGCTCAAGGCGATGGGCAGCAACAGCATCCCCGAACTGGACGATTACTGCAAGATCGCCCGCGTGTCGATCGAAGGCCTCCAGTAGCCGAGGACTCCCCCGTTGGTCGAGCACACCGTCACGGTCCGCGTGCGCTACGGCGAGACCGACCAGATGGGCGTCGTGTATCACCCCAACTACCTCCTGTACTTCGAGACCGGCCGCACCGAGCTGATGCGCAGCGCCGGGGTCGTCTACAGCGAGATGGAGAAGTCCGGCGTCTTCCTCGTCGTGACCGAGGCCTCCTGCACCTACCGGGCGGCGGCCCGCTATGACGAGGAGCTCCGCGTCGTCACGCGGGTGGACCACGTCGGAAAGGCGTCTCTCGGCTTCGCCTACCGGGTGCACGGACCGGGCGGCGTTCTTCTGGCCGAAGGACGCACCGTGCTGGCGTCGGTCGACACGGCCAAGAGCCCCGTCCGGCTTCCGAAAACCGTCACGGATCTTCTGCAGAAGTCCTGAAGGAACGCGGGCTGGATCTGCGTCCCTATATAGAGGCAAGCCACGTTTTTTCGGTGACAGCGTTTTGGGCCGGGTCTATAATGCCCGGCTGTCATCGGGCTCTGGGGAAACTCTGAGGGAGCACACATCATGAGGCGGATGCTTGTTTTTGCCGTGCTGGCGTCGGCCGTCGCCCCCCTCCTCGCGCAGGAGGAGAACGACCGGGATCGAAAGAAGAACGCCGCCGCGCTCTTCTCCGAGGGCCTGCGCGCCGAGACCGAGAAGCCCATCAACCTCGGCCTCGCCATCAACAAGTACGCCCTCTCGGTCAAGCACGCCAAGGACGAGAAGAACAACGAAGCGGCCGCGGCCGCCCTCGTTCACACCGCGTGGTGCAACGAGAAGCTCGACCCCGTCAACATCGCCGGCGCCAAGGCCGCCTATGAGGAGGTCGTTTCCAGCTTCGGCGACACCAAGCCCTGGGGCGACATTGCCAAGGAGCGCGCCTCCTACAAGGGCGTCGACATCCACCTGAAGATCCTGTATGCCCAGCTGGACGCCTGGCGCGTCACGCCGGACCGCAGCCCGCTCGCCCTTGCCGACAAGAAGAAGGCCGTCGCCGACCAGATCATCGCGATGAAGAGCGAGGCCATCCCCGGCCTGATCTGGGGTTGCGGCCAGAACGACGATGTCCTTCGGGACTTCTCCGCCGACCTGATCGCGCAGCTCACCGATGAGGCGGGCATCACCACCGTGATCGCCAAGCTGAACGACGCGAACCCGGTCATGCGCGCCGGCGCGGCCGCCGCGCTCCAGAAGATCTACAAGAAGTACAACGAGGCCGCCGACCTCGACAAGGGCGCGGCGGACCTCGAGCGCGATCTGTCGACCGTCATTCTCGCCGCCGACAGCAAGGCCAAGGGCCAGCAGACGAAACTGACCGAGGAGGCCGGCAAGCTGAAGGCGAAGGCCGCGGAGATCCGCGCCGGCATCCCCGCGAACCTGGCCACCCCCGATATCCAGGGCGCCCTGCAGAAGATCCTCGAAGACGAGGGCGCGCATCCCCAGGCCCGCCGCGAGGCCGCCCTCGCCTGCGGCGCCATCGGCCGCATCGCCGGCCCCCTCGTCGACGCTCTCCTGAAGGCCATCGACAGCAAGGACCACAACGTCCGCGAGGCCGCCTGCCGCGCCGCCGGACAGGTCGACCCCACCATCAGCACCGACAAGATCAAGCTCGGCGACCGCCTCGCCAAGGCGGTCATGGACGAGCCCGCCAAGGCCGAGGACAAGTCGACCGCCGACTGGGCCAATGACGAGTCCGTCCGCCAGGCCTCCGCCGAGTCGCTGGAGCAGATCGCCCTGGTCCGCACCCTTCCCGCGCTGATCAAGGCGCTGGACGACAACGACAGCCGCGTCCGCGGCGCCGCCTTCCGCGCGCTCAAGGAGATCACCCACCGCGACTTCGAGTACGAGAAGGACGACAAGGGCCTCGCCAAGACCTACGAAGCCGACAAGCCCCTCGCCGACCGCAAGAAGGCCCAGGAGAAGTGGGAGGCCTGGTGGAAGGAGACGCAGGGCATCGTCGTCCTCGTCGAGCGCTTCTGGAGCTTCCAGTCCCAGTGGTCCCAGGGCAGCGCCGTCAAGCTGTTCGATCCGCCCGCGCTCCTGAAGGAGGTCGACTCCAAGAAGTGGAGCTCGAGCGACCCCAAGATCGACGAGGGCAAGGTCAAGCGCGAGATCGAGGAATTCCAGCGCAAGAAGGACGTGTTCATCCAGGACGCCGTCGACCTCGACGTCGCCGCCCTCGACCAGCTCCTGAAGTTCATCGGCGGCGAGACCGAGAAGGAAGCGAAGGCAAACGCCGCGACCCGAAACTTCGTCGCGGAAGCCATCGCCCGGATCATCGAGAAGAAGAACGCGGCGGACGCCGTCGGCAAGCTCCGCGAGGTCGTGGGCTCCGGCGACAATGCGGCCAAGAAGGCCGGCGGCTGCATGGGCCTGGGTTTCCTGCCCAAGGCCATGGTCGGCGCGGGAGAGCGCGAGGCCCTGCAGGTGAAGGGTCTCGGCGACGGCTCGGCCGAGGTCAAGGAAGCCGCCGCCATCGCGCTGGCCAAGGTCGGCGACGAGGGCAGCGCCGCGGACCTCACCAGGGCGGCGGGCGACGCCAATCAGGACGTCCAGATTGCGGCCCTGCGCGCGCTGGCCGCCATCCACCCCAAGAACGCCGACACCGTGAAGACCCTGAGCGACATGGTGGCCGACGAGGCCGAGACGATCGGCGGCCCCAGCAAGAAGATCGTGACCGGCCAGAAGGCCGACCTGGTCCGCGAGTACGCGACGGCGGCGCTGGGCGAGATCGGCGATCCGGAGTCCGTGCCCTCGCTCCTGCGCGCGCGCCGTGACACCGCCCAGAATGTCCGGGAGGCGGCCGCGATCGCCATC
>DASQOM010000321.1:0-4078 GCA_035644495.1 Planctomycetota bacterium
AGACGTCGAGCGAGAGCCGGATCGGAAAGCCCCGGATCTGCACGTCGCGCTCTTCCATGATGTTCAGCAGGCCGACCTGGATGCGCGTCTGCAGGTCCGGCAGCTCGTTGATCGCGAAGATGCCCCGGTGCGTCCGGGGCAGGATGCCGTAGTGGATGACCTCCTCGTCCGACAGCGAGCGGCGCTCGTTCGCCGCCTTGATCGGGTCGATGTCGCCGATCAGGTCGGCCATGGTCACGTCCGGCGTCGCCAGCTTCTCGCGATACCGGTCCCCGCGCGACAGCCAGCCGATCGCCGTCTGGTCGTTCACCGTGCGGCGGCAGCGCTTGCAGATCGGCGCCAGCGGGTGATCGTTGATCTCGCAGCCGGGGACGACGGGGACCTGCTCGTCGAGCAGGCCCGACAGCGCGCGCAGGATGCGCGACTTGCCCTGGCCGCGCAGGCCGAGGAGGATGAAGTCGTGCTTCGCCAGGAGCGCGTTCTGGATGGCGGGGACGACGGTGCGCTCGTAGCCGATGATGCCCGGGAACAGCGGCTTCTCCTCCTTGAGGAGCTTGATGAGGTTGCGCCGCATCTCCTCCTTGACGGAGACGACGCGGGCGCCGGAGGCCTGGAGATCGCCGACGGTCTTGATCGCGCTCGGGGCCATGATTTACGCCTCTTCTTCGGGGTCTTCCTCGTCCGCCTCGCCCTGCTCGCCCTCGGACAGGCGGAACGCCACGATCTTGTTCGTGACCAGGTGCGTCGACAGCTCGTCGATCATGAGCGACACATAGTCGGGATTGGCCTCCTTCAGGATGCCCATCCACGGCTCCGTGTTCTCGGTGGTCCAGATCTCGACCTCGCGGCCGAGGTACTCAGCTAGCTTTTTCAGCATTCCGGATCTCGCGGTCCCGCGCGGATTGCAGCGCCGCCTGGTAGTCCGTCCACAGCGCCTGCTTGGGCCGCCCCACGTCGAGGTGGTCCCAGGGGAGATGTTCCGACAGGGTCGTCTCCCGTCGCGCGTAGAAGTCGGGGTCCAGCCCCACCTTTTCGAAGACCTTCATCCAACGGTTGAAGTCGAACGATTCATTCCACTCGTCGAAGCGGCCGCCCTGCTTCCGCGCCTCCACCAGAGCCGCCGAGAGGCGGCGGTCGCCCCGGGCGAAGACGCCCTCGACATAGGACTTCCGCGGATCGTGCGATTTCAGATGGATCCTCGTGCCGCGCGCGAGTGCCGCCAGGCGGCGTTCCACGTCCTGGACGTAGCCCAGCTCGCGCTGTCCGCAGAACTGGAACGGCGTGTGCGGCTTCGGGATCAACGGCGAGATCGTGACGTTGACGTCCGCGTTGTGGCCCCGGACGTCCTTGCCCACGCGGGACACGCGCCGGGCCGTCTCGATGATGCCCTCGACGTCGGCGTCCGTCTCCATCGGAAATCCGATCATGAAGTACATCTTCACGTGATTCCAGCCCTCGGTGAAAGCCGCCTTCACCGTCGCGAGCAGGTCCTTGTCGAGGATCGGTTTCTTGATGATCTTGCGGAACTCCTCCGTGCCGCCCTCGGGGGCGATCGTGAAGCCGCCCTTGCGGACGGACGTCATCAGCGCCGGCAGCTCCGCCAGCTTGTCGTCGACGCGGAGGGACGGGAGCGAGACGCTGACGCGCCGCGCCTTGAAGCGGGCGTTCAGCCGCGTCATCAGCTCGTGGATGTCGGGATAGTCGCCGCTCGACAGCGACGTGAGCGCGATCTCGTCGTAGCCGGTGGCCGCGTAGATGTCCTCGGCCTGCTTCACCAGCTGGTCGACCGAGCGGAAGCGCAGCTTGTTCTTGAAGCTCACCGCGTGGCAGAAGCGGCATCGATGCGGGCAGCCGCGCATGATCTCGAGGTTGATGCGATCGTGGACGACCTCCGCCAGCGGGACGATGGGCCGCAGCGGGAAATACGCCGTCCCCAGATCGGAGACGACGGCCTTCTTGATGACGTTGCCCGTCCACGACGCGATCGTCCCGTCCGCGTTGTGGGTCCAGGTGTAGTGGCTCGGGACGTAGGCGCCGGGCACCTTCTCGGCGACCGCCTTGAGCAGTCCGGCCCGGTCCCTGCGGAAGTCCTTATAGAGGTCGATCAGCATCGGCATGGCCTCTTCGCCGTCGCCGAGGATCATCACGTCGAAGAAGTCCGCGAGAGGCTCGGGGTAGCTGGCGTTGACGCCGCCGCCGAGCACCAGCGGGAACGACTCGTCCCGGTCCTTGGCGAAGACCGGGATGCCCGCCAGCTCAAGAAGGTTGAGGACGTTCGTGTACTGCAGCTCGCTCTGCAGCGAGATGCCGAGGATGTCGAACTCCCGGACCGGCCGGTGGGAGTCCACGGAGAACAGCGGGAGGCCGTCGCGCCGCATCCGCTCCTCGAGGTCCATCCACGGGGAGAAGACGCGCTCGCAAAGGGCGTCCGGGCGCTCGTTGATCTGGCCGTAGAAGATCTGCATGCCCAGGTGGGCCATGCCGATTTTGTAGGCGTCGGGGAACGCGAGGGCGACCTTGACCTCGGCGTCCTCCTTATGGACGGTGTTCACCTCGCCTCCGACGTACTGGGACGGACCCTGTACGTGGAGTAGATGACGCTCCAGCTGGTTCCAGATTGTGCTCATGGGTTCGAGGGGCTATTCCTGGGAACTATACCGCTCTTCCGCGAAGGGCTCGGCGTTGTTGTGGTAGCCCATGCGCTCCCAGTAGCCGCGGCGGTCCTTGTCCATGAACTCCAGCGACCGCAGCCACTTCGCGCTCTTCCAGGCATAACGCTGGGGGACGACGAGGCGGAGCGGGAATCCGTGCTCCTTCGAGAGGGGCTGCCCCGACTCGTGCGTGGCGAGCAGGACGTCCTGGTCGAGCAGCACCTCGAGCGGCACGTTCGTCGTGTAATCGTAGTCGCCGTAGGCCATCACGTGCCTCACCTCGGGCTTCGGACGCGTCTGTTCGACGATCGTCCGGAACGAGACCCCTTCCCAATCCATGTCCAGCCGGCTCCAGGTCGTCACGCAGTGGAAATCCGAATGGACGCGGACGCGCGGCAGCGCCTGGAACGCACTCCACGACAGCGTCAGGGGCTGTTCGACCAGGCCCCAGGTCCGGAAATCCCAGGTTTTCAGGTCGTAGTCGGGGACCCGGCCGCTGTGGAGCACGGGCCACTTGCCGTTCTTCGTCAGGGTCTGACCCGGCGGAACGCGCTCCATCACGCGGCCACTATACCAGAGCCCCGTGGTTTAGGGAAGGCCCCGGGGCTTGGAGGGTCGCCCGAGCGCCGGGCCGTGGCCTGCGGCCTAGTTCAAGGAAGGCCCCGGGGGCCAGGGCCGCTTGGGTGCGTCCCCGCTGCCGCCGAAGCCCGGCGCGTTCATCCGCTGGAGCAGCTCCAGCAGCCGGTCGCAGCGCGCGGCCACGTCCAGCTCCTCCAGCAGCGACTGCTTCACCCCGGGATCGAAGGCGATGAGCGACGCCAGCAGGTCGCAGAGAAGGCCGAGCGGGACGTCGTCGGGAGGGGCGGCGAGGGACCCCTGGGTGATCTGGCGGAGGACCTGGACGTAGAAGGCCAGGAGCAGCCGGCGTTTGCGGTCGTACGAGGCCCCGCCCGGCGGCCGCTCCTCGAGGAGCTCGACGCGGGCGGTGCGGTACGGCTTGCGGGACGGCTCGTCCAGCAGGCGGACGCGGCCCATCCCGAGGAGGACGAGGTTGAACTTGCCGTCGTCGAGGGCGGTGTCCTCGACGATCTTCCCCAGCCCCAGGATGGGGTGGACCGCGGGGCTGCCGTCCGATTCCTGGGTCCGGCCCGGCTGCAGCAGCGCCATGGCGATATAGCGTTCCCCGTCGAGCGCGGCCCGGGTCATGGCGCGGTAGCGCGGCTCGAAGATGTGGAGCGGCAGGAACATGCGGGGAAAGAGGACGACGTTGGGCAGCGGGAACATCGGGACCAGCCCCGAGAATCCCGTCAGGTCGCTCTCCTCCTCGCCCATTGGTAAAAGGCAGCCTTACGGCAGCCTCTCCCGTTCAAACCGGACGTGCCCAATTAAGGCATCCGGCTTACCGATGATCTTCAGAACGGACATTT
>DASQOM010000322.1:0-13042 GCA_035644495.1 Planctomycetota bacterium
GTATTAAAGCAGAATCCGGAATCCGGAATCAAGAATCACGGGGTCGGGAGGAGGCCTACTCGTCGTCGTCCGCGGGCTCCGGCGGCAGAGGGGCGTGGAGGAGGCGTTTCAGGAGGATCGTGGCATAGGAGCCCTTCGGGAGCTCGAACGTCAGGGTCATCCGCCGGCGGCCTTTGTTGAGGTCGTCGTCGCCGGTCGACGCCTTGAGCCCCGCGGGGGCGACGATCGCGTCGCGCAACCCCTTGCCGAAGAACGTCTTCGCCAGCTTCTTCAGCCGGAACTGTCGCTGCTCGATCCCCTCCTCCTGGAGGATGCCGGCGACGATCGGGGCGACCTCGCCCTCGAACTTCTGCGAGGGCGTGATCAGAGGGATCGCGAGCTCGGCGAGGCGGTCGTGTTCCGCGGGCGGCAGCGAGCGGTAGAAGACGTGCTTCCCGGCGGCGTAGGCGACTTCGTAGAGGTCGGGGAGGCGTTTCAGGAGCGTTGCGAGGGTGCGGTTCCACAGCCAGCTCTGGTAGGCCGACAGGACCAGGATGCGCAGATTCTGCTCGAGGAGCTCGAACGCGAAGCCGAAGGCGTCCGGACGGTCGGCGAGGAAGAGGGCGACGCTGCGCTCGGGCGATGGCGCCAGCTCCCGGCCGAGAGCGGCCCAGTCGCCCCAGCGGTCGCGCAGCAGGACGCGGCGCTCGCGTTCCTGCTTCCGATCCTGGCCCGACGGCGACGCGATCGCGAGCTTCAGGGCCTTCTCATATTCGCCGCGGGCGAGGGCGCGGCCGATGAACTCGCCCTCCGTGCCCCGAAGCGAGCCGAAGCGCTGGTCATCGAAATAGTTGGGGACGCCGAAACGCCGGATCGGGTCGAGGTCGGGGATCTCCGCCAAGTCGCGGACGGTGATCACGAAGCGGTTCCCCTGGAAGCTGGCGCGCGAGATCGGGTCGCGGGAGCGGCCGAGGTATTCGACCCGGAATACGGACCCCTCGAAGGATCGCTCGGGCCCGCCGCGGACGGCGATGATCTGTTCGGTGCGGGCATGCCGGTCCTTCAGGCCGCCAAAGGAGATCTGGGAGGGGGAGAGCTTCCAGTTCTTCCCGAGGTTGTGGAGGGCCTCGAGGGTCCCGATGTCCCACTTGACGAGCTTATAGAGGGCGAAGGGGCCGGTCTTCAGGAGCTCGTAGCGGTCGAGTTCAACGACGACGAAGTCCTCGGGCTTCTGCTTGATTTTCATGAGAAGTGACGATGATTCTGCGCCGCAGCGTTGTCCGCAGTCTAGCCGAAGCCGAGTTCATCGAGCTGGCGGTCGTCCAGACCGAAATAGTGGCCGACCTCGTGAAGGACGGTTTCCTGGATGCACTTCACCATGGCCGCGCGGGAGCGGTGGTCCCGCTCGATGGCGCGCTTGAAGATCGTGATCCGGTCCGGTTCGCGGAAGCTGTCGTCCAGTCCCCGCTCGGTGCGGGGCACGCCCTCATACAGGCCGTACAGAGAGGGCTCGCGGGCGGGCGTGTCCTGCGAGCGCGACTGCCGGCGGTTGGGCGATTCGGCCACCCGGAACACCACGTTCTCGATCTTCGAGCGGAACGTCTCCGGAAGCGTCTTCACCGCCTCTTCCACGATCCGTTCGAACTCTCTCCGGGTCATGTTGGTTGATAACCCCTCAGCGCTATGATACGGTAGGTTTTGAGGCTCCTGAGGGGAAATTTCGGATGAAAAAGTTCCGCGGAGTCGATCTCTACGACATCGACCCGCTGCTCAGCGACGAAGAGAAGATGGTTCGCCAGACCGTCCGTGAATTCGTCGACGCCGAGCTGCTTCCCGTCATCCGGGAGGCCTGGGAAATCGGCAAACTCCCCCAGTCCCTGGTCCCGAAGATCGCCGAAATGGGCCTGCTGGGGGGCACGATCCAGGGCTACGGCTGCGCGGGGATGAACAGCGTCGCCTACGGCCTCTGCATGCAGGAACTGGAGCGCGGCGACTCCGGCGTCCGGAGCTTCACCTCGGTGCAGAGCGCCCTCGTGATGTATCCCATCCACGCGTTCGGCAGCGACCGCCAGAAGGACAAGTTCCTGCCGAAGCTGCAGAAGGCCGAGATGATCGGCTGCTTCGGGCTCACCGAGCCGGACTTCGGATCGAATCCGGGCGGGATGAAGACGCGCGCCGAGAAAAAGGGCGACCGCTGGGTCCTCAACGGCACCAAGATGTGGATCACGAACTCGCCGCTGGCCCACGTCGCCGTCGTCTGGGCCAAGGTCGACGACGTCGTCAACGGCTTCCTGGTCGAGCGCGGAATGAAGGGCTTCGAGACGCCGGAGATCAAGGGCAAGCTCTCGCTGCGGGCGAGCGATACGGGCGAGATCGTTCTCCGCGACTGCGAGGTCCCCGAGGAGAGCCGCCTGCCGGGCGTGCAGGGGCTCAAGAGCGCCCTGTCCTGCCTCAACCAGGCGCGCTACGGCATCGCCTGGGGCGCGGTCGGCGCCGCGATGGGCTGCTACGAGGAGGCGCTCGACTACGCCAAGCAGCGTGTCCAGTTCACCAAGCCGATCGCCGGATACCAGCTGGTGCAGGCGAAGCTGGTGGAGATGGTGTCCGAGATCACGAAGGCCCAGCTGCTCTGCCTCCAGCTGGGCCGACTGAAAGATCAGGGGAAGTCGACCTTCGTGCAGGTCTCCGTCGCCAAACGCAACAACGTCCACCAGGCGCTGGAGATCGCCCGGACCGCCCGGGACATTCTGGGGGGCAACGGCATCCTGAACGAATATTCCGCGATGCGGCACGCTTGCAATCTGGAGTCCGTCTATACCTATGAGGGGACTCACGATATCCATACGCTGATCATTGGGGAGCACATTACGGGGTTGCCCGCGTATTACTGAATGATGCCGATCCGCCTGGCCGTGCTGCTCTTCCCGACGCTGGTCTTCTTCCTGGGCCAGGATGCCGCCAAGCCCCAGGAGGCGCCCGACGCGAAGTGGAAGATCGACGTCGCCCTCACCCTCGTCCAGAAGGACGGGAAGTGGGTGTTCCACATCGACGGCGTGACGAACATCCCGGCGGACGTGAAGCTTCGCGGGCGGATCTACGCGATGGAGACCTTCGCCGATTTCAAGGAGGGCGAGCGCGACGACGAGGAACCCCTGGTCTGGGAGGACGACTCCGGCCAGCCGGCCTTTCACCTCTTCAACCCGGAGGGGGGAGGCCAGATCCACGAGGACGTCTATGCGTTCGTGCGCCCGCCGTACTCGATCAAGTACCGGGCCAGGGTTCACTACAACCCCAGGGATCAGACCCCCGCCGTGACCCTCAAGATGGGGGACGAGGAGTTCTCCCGAAAGGCCGACCTCAGGCTCGGAACCGACGCCGACTATGCCCGGGAGCTCCAGGACCGGGTGAAGGAGGTCGCGGACGACCTGGTCCAGATCGAGAAGCTCTACGGCGACTTCGTCGAGGTCTATCCGAAGTTTCTCGTGAAGTTCGACGTCGCCGCCTGGAACAAGTGGAAGGATCTCTGGCTCGAGAAGATCGAGGCGATCGAAAAGCGGAACGACACGCGCTACAGCCTCTGGGCCGTGTGGATGGAGCGGCAGGCGAAGATGCGGGTCGGCGGAATGTGCGAGCTCATGGCGCGCCGCATGATCGGCGCCGCCGAAGGGCACTTCCTGCAGGGTCTCGAGACGAAGCCGCGGGTCCAGGAACTGATCAAGGGCTTCCACGACTACTTCGAGGAGGCCATCGAGGTCATCGGCGTCAGCGCCCCGCTCGACATCCGGACCGTGGGACCGCTGGTCGCCCAGTATGAGCAGGCCCTGAAGCCGCTGCGGGACTGGGTCGCGTCCCGCAAGGGAGAGGCCGTCGAGATCGCCGCGGGGAGCGACGCCGCCGCGACCGTCCGCGCGGCCCGCCGCGACGGCATCGGCGCCCTGCTCCAGCTGGCCCCCCTGCTGCAGAACCGCAAGCGGGGGTATCTCTACGTCAACACCATCAGCGTCCGATTTACGCACTTCCTGGAGATCCTCGACGGCCGGCCCGCTCCGGACGCCCTGAAAAAGGGCATGGCGGAGCTCGACGCGGCGCTCGTGGACTTCAAGACCTTCGCGGGCCTCAAGTAGGCCGGCGGCCTCAGCTTCCAATTGCACTTTAGGTCCCCCCAAGCTCTAATCTGAGGACTTTTATGATCATCGTTCTCAAGCAGGGGCTCAGCGACGACGAGCTCCACGGCATCGAAGACCACGTGAAGCGGGCGGGCGCCAGCCCCGTCCTGGTTGAAGGCAAGGAGCGCTCGGTGGTCGCTGTCATCGGCGCCGCCAAGCTCGAAACCGCCCTCTTCGAGCAGCTGCCCGGCGTCGTCCAGGTCATGCGCGTCAGCAAGCCCTATAAGCTCGCCAGCCGCGAGGTGAAGCGCGAGGATACCATCGTCCGGATCGGCGACGTGGCCATCGGCGGCGACCAGGTGGTCGTCATGGCCGGCCCCTGCTCGGTCGAGAACCGCAAGATGCTGCTGGAGTCGGCTCAGAAGCTTTCCGCGATGGGCGTGACCATCCTCCGCGGCGGGGCCTACAAGCCCCGGACTTCGCCGTACGCCTTCCAGGGTATGGGCGAGGACGGCCTCAAGCTGCTCGAGGAGGCGCGCGAGCTCACCGGGATGAAGATCGTCACCGAGGTGATGGCGCCCGACAAGGTCGAGATCGTCGCCAAGTACGCCGACATCCTCCAGATCGGCGCGCGGAACATGCAGAACTTCGACCTCCTCAAGGAGTGCGCCGAGATCCGCAAGCCGGTGCTGCTCAAGCGCGGCCTTTCGGCGACCATCGAGGAATGGCTGCAGTCGGCGGAGTATATCCTGTCGACCGGCAAAAACCGCGACGTGATCCTCTGCGAGCGCGGCATCCGCACGTTCGAGACGTCGACGCGCAATACGATGGATCTGAACTGCGTTCCGGTGCTGCACGAGAAAACGCATCTGCCCGTGATCGTGGATCCGAGCCACGGGACCGGGGTCCGCGCTTATGTCGCGCCGCTGGCGATGGCGGCGATCGCGGCCGGGGCGGACGGCGTCATGCTGGAATGCCATCCGGAGCCCGAGAAGGCGCTTTCCGACGGACCCCAGAGCCTGACGTTCGACCTGGTCGAGCGCCTGCTTCGCGACCTCGAGGCGATCGCACCCGTGGTCGGGAAGCGGCTGGGCCTGACCCACCGGCTGCCGCCGATATCCAAGGGGAAGAAGGGCCACCACCCCGCGCACCCCGACGCGATCGCGTTCCAGGGCGAGCACGGGGCCTTCAGCGAGAAGGCCGTGCGCCAGTTCTTCGGCGACCGGGCGAAGACGTCGCCGTCAGGCTCCTTCCGCGACGTGTTCGAGAAGGTGGTGTCCGGCGACTCGGCCTACGGCGTCGTCCCGGTGGAGAATACCCTGGGCGGCTCCATCCATCAGAACTACGACCTGCTCCAGGAGTTCGACCTGCAGATCGTCGGCGAGACGAAGCTGCGAGTCGTGCACAACCTGATCGCGAACAAGGGCACGAAGTTCTCCGACATCAAGCGCATCTACGCGCATCCGCAGGCGGCGGCGCAGTGCGAAAAGCTGCTGCGGCAGCATCCGCAGTGGTCCGTCCTCCAGGTCTACGACACGGCCGGCAGCGTGAAGATGATCAAGGAGGAGAAGGCGATGGACGCGGCCGCGATCGCGTCGAGCGCCGCGGCGAAGCACTTCGACATGGAGATCCTGAAGGAAGGGATCGAAAGCGACCCCCAGAACTACACGCGCTTCATCGTCCTCTCGCGCGAGCCGCTCGATTCCTCGAAGAACGGGTCGCGCATCGACAAGGTCTCGCTCGTCTACGGCACGGAGAACACCCCGGGCGCGCTGTTCCGCACGCTGGAGGTCTTCGCGCGCCGGGGCGTCAACCTGTCGCGCCTCGAGTCGCGGCCGATCCCGGGGAAGCCGTTCGAGTACCTGTTCTACGTCGACCTCACGGGCGACTTGCACGACAAGGCCGTGGCCGCCGCGCTCAAGGAGCTGAAGGAGCACATCACGTTCGTGAAGGTGCTCGGCTGCTATCCGTCGGCGTGATGGAGAAGCCGTCGCTCCGGGCAACGGACGACCCCGGCCGCAGCTCGATCAACGACTTCGTCCGCCGCGCCGCGGCGCTCGCCGCCCCGGGGGCGAGGGTCCTCGATGCCGGCGCGGGCGAATGCATCTACCGCCCGCTCTTCGACGGCCGGCGCTACGTCTCCACGGACCGCGGCGTCGGCGATGCCGGCTGGGACTATACGGCGCTGGACGCGCTGGCCGACCTGGAACGCGTCCCGTTCGGCGCGGGTTCGTTCGACTTCGTCCTCTGCACCGAGACGCTGGAGCACGTCGCGCGGCCGGGTCGGGTGCTCGCGGAACTCGGCCGCGTGCTGAAGCCCGGCGGGACCCTGGCGCTGTCGGTGCCGTTCCTCCACCCGGTCCACCAGGCGCCGCACGACTACTACCGGTATACGCCCTATGGTCTGCGTCATCTGCTGGCGGAGGCGGGCTTCGACCGCGTGGAGGTGACTTCCTCCGGCGGCTACTTTACATACCTTCGGGACCAGCTGGCGGACTTCGCGGCGCATCTGCCGCTGGCCCTGTCGGGGAGGCCGCGTTCCTGGCTGAGCTGGCCGTACCGGCTGCTGGCGAGGATTTCGGCGGCCGAGCTTCGGGCCCTGGTCGGCGTTCTGCGCCGTCTGGACACTCCGGACTCGAGGCCGCTCCAGTACTTCGTGATCGCCCGGCGCCCGGACGCTATCATTCCCCCACCATGAACCCGCGCCCGGCCGTGCGTCTCCGCGTCCCTGGCAGCCGGCAGCATCTCTTCTTCTTCCGGAAGATGGTCGTCAAGCCCGAGGTGTTCATCGAGGCGGGGACGATCGTCGACGTCGTCGACCGCACCGGGGCGACGATCGGCTGCGCGTTCTACAACCCGAAGTCCGAGATCGCGATCCGGATGCTGGGGACGGCCGAGGACGACCTGATCGGCAATCGGCTGCGGTCGGCGCTGGCGTTCCGCGAGTCGCTGAAGATCGAGTCGGACGCCTACCGCGTCTGCCATTCCGAGGGCGACGGGTTGTCGGGGCTGATCGTCGACCGCTACGCGGGCGTGCATTCGATCGAGATCTTTTCGCTGGGGATGCTGAAGCAGCTGGAGCCGGTGCGGGCGGTGTTCCCGGGGGCGTTCGTGCAGGCGGACGCGCGGACGCAGGAGCTCGAAGGTTTCACGCTGCCGCCGGAGAGGCCGCCCGAGGGCGTCCTGATCCAGGAGCACGGGGTGCAGTTCCACGTGGATTTCGCCAAAGGCCACAAGACCGGGTTTTTCTGCGACCAGCGGGAGAACCGGAAGGCGGTGGCGGAACTGGCGCGCGGGAAGGATCTGCTCGACCTCTGCTGCTATACCGGGGGCTTCGCCGTCTCGGCGGCCAAGGGCGGCGCGAAGCGGGTGGTCGGGGTCGATATGGACGAAGACGCGCTGGAGACGGCGAGGCAGAACGCGCGGCTGAACCGGGTCAAGGTCGACTTCTTCCACCAGGACGTTTTCAACTATCTGAAGCAGTGCAAGGAGAAGTTCGACGTGGTCGTGCTGGATCCGCCGAAGATGGCGCGGGAGGCGGAGGATCTGCCGAAGGCGCGGCGGGGATATCACGACATGAACGCGCTGGCGTCGCGGGTGGTGAAGCCGGGGGGAATCCTGGTGACCTGCTCGTGCACAGGGTTGGTGGGATCGGAGGAGTTCCTCCAGATCGTCCAGCGGGCGTCCGAGCGGGAGCTGCGGACCTTTCGCATCACCGGGGCGGGGCCGGACCATCCGGTCAGCAACCGCTATCCCGAAGGCCGCTATCTCAAGGTCCTCTACAGCGTCGTCGTCTGAACTCCCCAAACATGACGGTCTTGATTGGGGTTCTCATGTGAACCACAAACAAGACCGTCATGTTTGGGAGAGGCCGGGGCCGGCCCTTTGGAGGGGCCGACCCCGGGGCGACTCTAAGGTGCCGCCAGGGTACTGCCGGGTTACTGCTTGGGCTCGGTGTACTTGACCGCCACCTTCCGAGGCTTCGCGACCTCCGCCTTCGGCAGCGTCACAGTCAGGACCCCGTCCTTCATCTCGGCCGAGATCTTGTCGGCCACGATCTCCCAGGGGAGCGTGAGGGTCCGGGAAAAGGCCCCATAGCCCCGCTCCTGGCGGTGCACCGGCGTGTTCTCCTTCGCCTCAAACTTCTTCTCGCCCTTCAGGGTGAGCTCGCCCTGGTCGAAGGTCACTTCGACGTCCCCGGTCTTGAGACCCGGGACCTCCATCGCGACGACGATCGTCTCGCCGTCCTCGTGGACGCTCAGGGGAGGCGTGAAGGCGGGCTCCAGCTCCTCGCGCAGCCACTGCATCCGATTGCTCAGTTCACTCAACGGTCCGAACATGGTTACCTCCTTATGCTTCGAACTGGTTTGCATATTGCAAACGTCGTGCCAGCCGGTCCGATTCCTGGCATTCCTAAATGACTCGCTTCCAGAACTTTGGGCCTGTGTCTTCTCTATAAGGCGGAGATTCTGTCAGGATGGCAGGCGGCAAGGCGGCGCGAGAATTACAGCGCTCTCCTGCGCGTTACGCTGAAAGAGGAGGGCGACCACCCCCATGGAACGAGACTACTATGCGGATCTGGGAGTCTCCCGGACCGCGACTCTCGAGGAGATCAACGCCGCGTTCCGAAAGCTCGCCGCCCGATACCACCCCGACCGGAACCCGGGCGACAAGACCGCGGAGCAGAAGTTCACCCGCATCGCCGAGGCCTATAACGTCCTCAAGGACCCCAAAACCCGCGAGGCTTATGACCGCGGCGGCTCCGAGCAGGTCGAGGCCGACACGGGCTTCCGCGGTTTCGATTCGAGCGAGGAGGTCTTCAGCCACTTCGGAGACTTGTTCGGGGATCTCTTCGGCAACCGACGCTTCCGCGCCCGCGCCTTCCGGCGCTGGCCCGAGGAGTACGAGACGGAGATCGAGGTCTACCCCGAACCCGCCGAGTCCCTCGACTTGAAACGCGAGATCCACGTCGACGTCTTCACCGCCCTGCTGGGCGGAAAGATCGACGTCCCCCTTTTCGAGGGGACGGCCGAGATGACCGTTCCCCCCGGCACCCAGCCGAACCAGCAGTTCCGGCTGGCGGGCCAGGGATACCGCGACCGCCGCGGGCGGCGCGGCGATGTCCTTGTGACGGTCCGCGTGGAGATCCCGCGGCGGCTCACGGCGGACCAGCGCCGCCTGCTGGAGCAGGCCCGCGCGGCCCGATAAGGAGAACAAATGATGAGATACAAAGGAGCAGTCTCCGGATTCCTGTTCGCGGTCATGACGGTCGCGATCTATTCCAGCGGCCTGCTGACCGGCCGCGCAACCGCGGTCAACCATCCGGTGATCGCGAAGGTCGACGACGCCGTCTTCGACAAGCTGGAAAACGTGTCGAAGTCCTTCGTGGCCACGGCGAAAGCCGTGGAGCCCGCCGTCGCGCACCTCATCGTCACCCGGGTCGTCCGCTACGGCGATCCCAACGACGAGTTCTTCATGGACGAGTTCGCGCAGCGATACTACCGCCGCCGGACCCCGCAGCAGCGCATGGGCAAGGAGATGTCGATGGGCTCCGGCGTGATCGTGAGCGCGGACGGGACGATCCTGACCAACGCCCACGTCGTCAAGGGCGCCAGCGAGATCGTGGCGAAACTCCCGGACGGCCGAAGCTTCAAGGCCGTCAGCTTCGCGGCCGACGAGGACGTCGACCTGGCGGTGGTCCGGATCGAGGGGACGGACTTGCCGGTCGCCCAGCTGGGCGACAGCGACGCCCTCGAGGTGGGTCAGTGGGTTGTGGCGATCGGAAACCCCTTCGGCCTCGAGCATACGGTGACGGCCGGCGTGGTGTCGGCGATCCGGAGGAACTCCGGCGAGAACCAGGAGGACTTCATCCAGACCGACGCCGCGATCAACCCCGGAAACTCCGGCGGACCGCTGGTCGACCTGCACGGAAGGGTGATCGGCATCAACACGTCGATCTACTCGAAGAGCGGCGGGTACCAGGGGATCGGCTTCGCCCTGCCGGTGAACAAGGCAAAGCAGGTCATGCAGGGGCTGCGCGGGAAGCCTATCTGATCGCCAGCTTCCCCTCGACGCTGAAGGTCAGCTTCACTTCCTGCTTCGCGCCGGTGTCGGCGGAATTCCGGAAGTAGCTGACCACGGCGCCCTTGCCCTCGGAGGCCAGGACGCGACCCGAGTCGACCTCGATCACGGTCTTCGTCTTCCCCTCGCACTTCGTCCAGGCCTCCTCGGCCGCCGGATCCTTGGGTGCGGACATCTTTCCGGTCAGGACGCTGGACAGGGTGGCGACCTTCCTGCCGTCCCGGACCTCGACCTTCTCGACGGTCACCTTCTGCACGAACTCGAACCGGCCGGGCTTGTTCTTCTCGCTGCGCTGGCCCTTCCACTTCTTCTCGTAGACGGCGCCTTCCTTGACGTCGTCGTCGGGCATCCGCGTGATGCCGAGCGCGAAGAGGTCCATCGCCTCCCCGTTGTGGTCCTGGTTGGGATCGTCGCTGGTGTACTCGCCCGCCGGGGTGAGCGTATAGCTGCGGCCCCCGGCCGCCAGGAACCACATCATCTGCCGGAGCTTGTCCTTGTCGTCCTCGGGCGCCTGTCCCTTCTGGAAGTCGAAGTCGTGGTCGGCGTCGTCGTAGCGCACCTCGACGCGGGCCTCGTCGTATTCTACCTTGCGCTTGTTCTTCGAGACGACCTGGGCGCCGCCCTCGGCGCGGATCGCCAGCTTCTCCATGCTCAGGAACGGATGCATGGAGCGGACGAAGTTCGCGAGCTGGTCGGTCCCTTCGATCTTGATGCTCAGCTTCATCTCGAAGTAGACCTTGTCGCGCTCGCCTTGCTCGGCGGCGTAGCGGGGCTTGACCCCGTCCTGGGCGAGCAGCAGCGTCAGGGCGATGGCGAGGCGCGTCATGAGAGGAGCTCCTTAAGGGGGTCACCGCCTTCCAGGATCTTGATCGGGCGCCCGGACGGCGTCATGTATTTCTTCGCCGGGTCGACGCCCAGCTGGCCGTAGATCGTCGCGAAGAGGTCCTGCACGGAGACGGGGCGGTCCTGGGCCTCGGTACCGAGCGGATTCGTGCGGCCGAGCAGCCGGCCGCCGGCCACGCCCCCGCCGGCCAGCGCCGCGCAGAAGGAGCGCGTCCAGTGGTCTCGTCCGTTGCCGCCGTTGATGCGCGGGGTGCGGCCGAACTCGCCCATCCAGACGACCAGGGTTTCGTCGAGCAGGCCGCGCTGGGCGAGGTCCTGCAGCAGCCCCGACATGCCGGGGTCCAGCTGCTCCATCAGCCCCTTCGTGCGGTTGAAGTTGTCCGCGTGCGTATCCCAGTCGGCGAGGGTGACTTCGACGAATCGGACCCCGACCTCGACCAGGCGCCGCGCCATCAGGCACGCGCGGCCGAAGGGCGAATTTCCATAGAGCTTCTTCGTCTCGTCCTTCTCGGAGGAGATGTCGAAGGCCTTCAGGTGCGGCGAGCGCATGAGCGAGAAGGCGCGCTCGTAGGCCTTGCGCTGCGAATCGACGCTCGTCTCGGCGTGCTCCGCGGCAAAGCCCTCGTTCTGCGACCAGAGCAGCTTCTCGCGGTCCGCCAGGCGGAACGACGTCACGCCGTTCGCCAGCTTGAGGTCCTCGAGGGGATTCTCGATCTTCTCGATGAGCAGGGGGGACAGCTCGGGCGGGAGGTAGCCGGATCCTGCGCCGGGTTCCTTGCCCAGCGTGATGCAGCCGGGCAGCCCCTCGGCCCGGGTCCCCAGCTCGGCCGCCAGCAGGCTGCCCAGGTGGGGATGATCGACCGTCGGATCGGTGCGATACCCCGTGTGCAGGAGGTAGCGCGCCGTGTCGTGGTTGGGATCCTTGGAGAACAGCGTGCGGATGACGGAGAAGCTGTCGGAGGTCTGCGCGATCCGGGGAAGGTGTTCCGAGACGAGCAGTCCCTTCGTTTTCGTTTCGATCGCCTTATGGGGTCCGCCGGTCTCGGCGCCCGGCTTGGGATCGAACGTGTCCAGCTGGCTCGGCCCGCCCTGCATCCAGAGGAGGATGACGGCCTTCGCCTTCGCGGGCTTCGACGCCGCGAAGGACGGCAGCTGGAATCTGCCGGAGAGGGCCGCCGCGGCGCCGGCGCCGAAGGCGATCTTGATGAAATCGCGCCGGCCGCTCGCACAGTGTCCGCAGGTCGTCGTCATCGCCGTCCTCTAGTGATTGAAGATGAGTTCGGTCGAGTTGATCAGCACCCAGTAGATGTCTTCGTAGGCGTTCTTGCCGCCCTTCTTGCGCTCGATGTAGGCGAGGTAGCGCTCCTTCTCGGCGGCCTTCGGGGGCCGCGAGAGCAGGGTGAGGAAGATCTCCTCCAGCCGGACTTCCGGCGACGGGTCCTTCTTGAGGATGTCCGCCAGGCGTCCCCACTCGGCCTTCACGAGCCCCTGCAGGTCGTTCGAGTTCATCAGCTTGAGCGCCAGGCGGACGCTGCCCGTATACCGCGTCTCCTCGGGCGCGATGCCCGTCGGCGCCAGCAGCCCCGACGTGAACTGATGCAGGTACATCTTGAAGACCTCGGGGTTCCGGTAGGTCTCCGGCAGATCCTTGCTCTCGAGGAACTTCCGGTAGAACTCCTTCAGGAACACCTCGAGGTTCAGCGTGGTGGAGAGGAAGTTCAGGACCTGCACGGGGTTGAGGGGCTTGAGCGACATCGACGCGCACGAGTCCACCGGCGCGTCCTTGACCGCGACGCAGGACGACTGGTAGGCCCGGGACGTCAGGATCGTCCGCATCAGGGGGCGCAGCCGCGTGTCGTTCCGTTCAAACTGCTCGCAGAGGGTCTCGAGCAGCTCGGGGTGCGCCGGCTTCGACTTCTCGGTGAACCGGTCGACGGGCTCGACGAAGCCGCGCCCCATGAAGTGCGCCCAGACGCGGTTGACGATGGCCCGGGAGAACTGCTGGTGGTGCGTGAAGTAGGCGGCGAGCTCCT
>DASQOM010000323.1:0-3332 GCA_035644495.1 Planctomycetota bacterium
GGTCCAGAGAAGGACGAAGACAATGAGGATCTTGACGTAGCGGGTGATGAGCTCGACACTCATGGGAATTTTCCAGTCTAGGTCGGGGTCGGCGAGTGTCAAGAGATAAGAACAGCCGGATCGCCTTCGCCGTCGTATCACGGATTTGACAGGCGAGAAGCAGGGCTTCTATAATTCATCAGAGTGGCGCGAATTTGAATGCTCACGAGTGTGTGGTCCCTCCTGATCGCCGCCTGCGCCGCCCTTCCCGTCCAGAGTGACGATGCCCGCCGTCTGCGCGACGAGCTCGTCAAAGCCCGCCTCGAAAACCTTTCTCTCAAGCTCCAGCTCGCGCGGCTCGCGTCGAAGTCCGACGACGAGCTGAGGATCCTCGAGGAGGCGCTCGACTCCGACCTTCCCGAGGTCGTCGGCGCCGGCTTCCGCGAGCTCGGGGCGCTGTCGGAGCCGCGCCGCAAGTCGGCCGTGCCCGCCGTGCTCCGCCGCTACCCGGGCGCGCGCGAAGCCTTCCGCCTCGAGGCCGTCGGATTCCTCGGCCGCGTCCCGCTGCCCGAGGCCGAAGCCACCGTGCTGCGCGCCGCGGGCGACGGTTCCGCGGCCGTCCGCAAGGCCGTGGCCGGCGCCCTGAAGCTCGCCTCTGCGGGCGGCGCCGTCGAAACGCTGCTGCTGCTCTTCCGCGACGACGACCGCGACGTCCGGATCGCCGCCCTGGATGCCCTGGGCGTGGCCAAGCGGGAGCCCGCCGTCGGACCCCTCGCGACGACGCTGGCCATCGAACAGGACCCGATGATCCTCGAGAAGACCGTGGATGCGCTGGGCGCGATGGGGAGTCCCGCGGCCACCGACGCCCTGGTCGAGCTGCTCTCCAAGACGCCCAAGGAATCCATCCGCTGGTCCTGCATCAACAGCCTGGGGCAGATTGGGGACACGAAGGCCGGGCCGCGCCTGCTCTCCTTCATGGATCCTCCCCAGCCGCTCGATGTCCGCCAGGTGACGATCGAGGCTCTGGGCAAGCTCAAGGAGACGTCGGCCCTGCCCCGGATGCAGGAGCTGCTGACGAAAGCCCCCGAGGAGAAGCTGCGGCAGGCGGCGGCGTCCGCGATCGGGATGATGGCCGGCGCCGGCGCGGTCGCGGACACCCTGCTTCCCGCCTACCTCGCCGAGGAGGCGGAACCCGTCCGGCGCGCGCTGTGGTCCTCGATGTGGTCCATGACGGGCGAGGGGATCGCGGCGAACGAGAAGCTCGCGCTGGCCTTCCTGTCTTCGGGCCGCCGCAGCGAGGCGGAAATGATCTGCACGCGCCTGCACGGGACGAAGCCCGAGGGCGAGCTCCGGGTGCGCCGCCTCTCGCTCGAGGAGACCATCGCCCGCCTGCTGTACGAAGCCAATGATTTCAGGACCGCCCTTCCCCATTACCGCCAGCTGCCGGGGATCGCCCCGGACCGGATCGACGCCGTCCGCCGGGTCGCCGCCTGCCAGCGCGAGCTGAAGGACTACGATGGCTGCCTCAAGACGCTGGGGGACCTCAAGGACCCGGAGCCGCTGATCGACGAGGCCGCGGCCCAGCTGCAGTCGAACCCCAGCGAGGACCGCCGCAAGGCCCTCGAATCGCAGATCCGGTCCGCCACCGTCCGGCTCCTGGAGGGGCTGTCGGCGAGGGAGGAGGTCCGGAAAGCGACGCTGGAGGAGATCCGGCGCCTGGGCAGGAAGATCCTCCCCGCCCTGATCGCGGAGCTCGAGGATGCGTCGCGGCCGACGGGACCCGTCCTGGAAGCGGGAGCGCTGGTGACGGGGATCCCCACCGATCTCACCGCGAACGGGGAGACCCGGCCCAAGGCGGCCGCCGCCTGGCGCGCCTGGCTCGACCGGTAGGCCCCAACCTTTCTCTTGAAGTCCACCCCCGCCCCTGTTAAGATCCCTCTCGAACAGATTGAACCTTAGGAGTCGATATGGCCGTCACGCCCGATAGAAAGAAAGCCGTCATCACGGAGAGCGCCACTCACAAGGGAGACACGGGCTCGCCCGAGGTCCAGGTCGCGCTCATCACCGAGAAAATCAATCATCTGACCGAGCACCTGAAGGTCCACAAGAAGGACTTCACCTCGCGCCGGGGCCTGCTGATGATGGTCGGCCAGCGCGCGCGTCTGCTGAAGTTCCTCCAGTCCACCGACGCGGACCGTTATCAGACGCTCATCAAGCGCCTGGGCATCCGCAAGTAACGAAGAACAGCTGAACGTGTTGCGACCCGGAAGACGTTCCGAAACCCGCCTGGGTTCCGGTATGACTTCCGGGTCGTTTTATTTTTAATCCGGCCCCGGAGGCCCGAAGGACGAGAGACGGACGAAAGCCGAAAGGTCCACCTGCGGGTGGGCCTCCCGCCTTTCGTCGTTCCCGCCTTCCTTAGCCTCCGAGGGTCTTGACCCCATCACGGAGGTTCCATGTCCAACCCGCAATCCCATCGCGTCGAAGCCGACCTCGGAGACGGCCGAAAGTTCGTCTTCGAAGCCGGCTGGATCGCGAAGCAGGCCAACGGCGCCTGCATGGCGACCCTCGGCGAGACGATGGTCCTGGCGGCCAGCGTCGCCGGTCCCGCCCGCGAAGGCACCGATTTCTTCCCCCTGACGATCGACTACCGGGAGAAAATGGCCGCGGCCGGCCGCTTTCCCGGGGGCTTCATCAAGCGCGAAGGCCGCCCCACCACCAAGGAAATCCTCACCTCGCGCCTCACCGACCGCCCCCTGCGGCCGCTCTGGCCCGACGGCTATTTCATGGACGTCCAGGTGCAGCTGAACGTCTACTCGGCCGACCAGGTCAACGATCCCGACATCGTCTCGATGAACGCCTCGTCGGCCTCGCTGATGGTGAGCGACCTGCCCTTCCAGGGCCCGGTCGGCTCCGTCCGCATCGGCCTCATCGGCGAGCGCTTCATCGTCTGCCCCACCAGCCAGGAGATCAAGGAGAGCCGGCTGGACCTCGTGATCTCCGGCACCAAGGACGGCATCATCATGGTCGAAGCGGGCTCGCGCGAGATCACCGAAGAGGAGATGCTCGCGGCCTTCGAGGCGGCCCAGGCCCCGATCCAGTCGCTCATCAACGCGCAGATCAAGCTCAAGGAACTCGCGGGCAAGCCGCTCGCCGAAGTGAAGGCCACGCCCTTCCCCGAGGCGATCGCGTCGAAGATCCGCGAGAAGTTCCTCGCGGAGATGAAGAAGGCCTTCTTCATCAAGGTCAAGCGCGACCGCAACAAGGCCTTCAGCGACATCGGCAAGCGCATCTTCGACGAGATGATCCCCAAGACGCCCGAAGGGCTGCCGGTCGCCGGCTCGCCCACGAAG
>DASQOM010000324.1:0-6994 GCA_035644495.1 Planctomycetota bacterium
AACCACAAACAAGACCGTCATGTTTGTGGTGGCTGTTTTGCGGGGGACTGATAGAATGCCGCCCCGTGGATCTCTCGATCTGCATGCTCGCCTATAACGGCATCGAATTCACCCTTCCTTGCCTCGAGTCCATCGGTCCGGCCACCGGGCGCCTCCAGGTCGAAACCATCCTCGTGGACAACGGCTCCAGGGACGGAAGCCCCGACGCCGTCGCGAAGCGGTTCCCCTGGGTCCGTCTCGTCCGCAACACCCAGAACTGCGGCTTCTCCATCGCCGTCAACCAGGGCCTCGAGCTCGCCACCGGCCGGCATATGCTCGTCCTCAACAACGATACCAGGCTCGTACCCGGCTGCCTCGAGGCCGTCGTCGACTTCATGGACAGGACCCGGGACGCGGGCATCGTCACCCCGCAGCTCATCTACGACGACGGCCGCCTCCAGAACTCCATCGCCAACTTCCCGTCCTTCGCGGAGATCTTCATCGGCAAGACGATCCTCCGGGTGCTTTTCCCGAAGCGGTACCCGAGCAAGCTCCAGACCTTCGACAAACCGACCGAGGTCGAGACCGTCGTCGGTGCCGCCATGTTCGTGCGGCGCGACGTCGTCGAGAAGGTCGGCGGCATCGACGAGGGCTTCTTCATCTTCTTCGAGGAGACGGACTGGTGCCTCCGCTCCTTCCGCTCGGGCTGGAAGTGCTATCTGCTCCCCGAGGCGAAGATCGTCCACCACCAGGGCCAGACGGTCAACCGAGCCCATGTCCGCAAGCGCATCGAGTACACCCGCTCGCTGTTCCGCTACTTCCGCAAGAACTATCCCGGGCTGTCCTCGTGGCTCCGCCTGCTCTTCCCGGTCAAAACGACGGTCGAAGCGGGCTTCTCGCTGCTGGCGGTGTTGCTGACCCTGGGGCTCTCGGCGCGGGCGAAACGCCGCTGCGTCGAGAAGTGGGGCTCGCTGTGGTGGCAGATTCGCGGCTGTCCGGAAGACGAGGGCCTGCGCCCGCCCGACCTCCGCATCCCTCCCGGCCGGGAGGCCCTGCGCCTGCGCGCTAGCCCCGGTGCCTGAAGAACCACCAGGCGGCGACCGCCAGGCCGACGAACAACACCAGCGCGGCGAAACAGAACAGCAGCGCCCTTCCGAAATTGCCGCGCGACTCCATGTCCGCCCGGAAAGTCCCGCGCAGCGCGCGCCGCGTCTTGCGGTCGAGGTTGTGGGGGTCGAACTTGTCCGGAGCGTCGTCGATCATGGCGTGTAGATTGTAAGGACTAATTCGTAAAACACAACGCCCCGCCTTGCTAATCTATATACTCCCTTCCGTCGGCGGATTTGCGCGTTATTTCCAGCTCCAGGTCCCATCCAGCTCCAGTCTCAGCACCCGATCAAAGGCGCGTCCTTCGTCGGATCTGCCGATGCTCAGCACGGTGATCCCCTCCTCCTTGAAGAGGCCCATCATTCGCTCCAGATCCCCCGCCCCCAGGGCCGTCCCCGATCGATCCAGGAAAACGAATTTCGGGACCGAGAGCAACGCGTGCGCAAACACGAGCAGCTGCTGGTTCGTGAGCGACAGGAGATTGTCCCATCGGCGCTCCACGTCCAGGCCCCCGACCCGCGTCACGACCGGATCCAGCCCGACTTTCCGCAGAACGGTCTGGAGGCGCTCCTCGGAAACGGCCGGGTCCGCGTCGGTCAGCACCTCCCTCAGAGTCCCGGGAGGAAGATAGGGGCGCTCCGCCAGGAACAGCATCCGGCGATCGCCGGGGCGCTCGACCCGGCCCCGCCCCGCGCTCCACGTTCCGGCGGTCGCGCGAAAGAGCGCCGTTCGGGCTTCGTCGTTCGGCCCCAGGATGAGCAGCCGCGTGCCGGGCGACAGCGTTCCCGTCAGATCCTTCAGCAGCACGTGCCCGTCCGCCGGCGTCAGGAGCGTCAGCCGATGGTAGGTCACCCCGCACTCCTCGCCGCAGTCGACCATCTCGACGGCTGACGCCGGGACCGGATGCGACGAGCAGAGCGGACAATCCGCCGTGCGGAAATGGTGATCGCACACTTCGGCGGGCAGCACCGGGCGCGACTCCGCCTCGTCCATCGCCTCGTCCAGCGCGCCCAGGCGGCTGACGACCGCGACATAGGCGGACACGGTCTGGAACTGATTGACCAGGAGCGAAAACGCCCCGACCAGCTGGGCGAACGCCATCGCGGACTGCGGGATGACGCCGAATTCGACGTCGCCGCGGATGAAGAGCGGCGCCACGATCAGGGCGGGGATCACCTGGATCAGGTAGCCGTATCCGGTCGTGAAGAATCCCAGGTTGCGGTTCACCGCGATGATCCGCCGGAAGTTCGCGACCACCTCGTCGATCCGCCGGGACAAGCGGCTCAGGAGGCGATCCTCGCGCCGGGCGACCGCCAGCGCCAGCGCGTTCTCCCGGACATGGATGAGTTCGGAGCGGTAGTTCGCCTCCTTGTCCAGCTGCGCGACGTTGAGGCCGACCAGCGGCCGTCCCCAGACGACGGCCAGAAACGAGCCGGCCCCCGCATACAGCACCGCAACCGCCAGCAGCGGAGGACTGATCGTCCACAGCACCCCCGAGAAGGCGACGATCGTAAACCCGCCGCTCAGCAGCAGGATCGCGAAGGACAGCGAGGTCGCCGTGAACGCGCGGATGTCGTCGGCGAGCCGCTCGTCGGGATTGGCGACGTCGCCGCGGGCGATCAGCCGGTCGCTCAGCCGATGATAGACCGGCGGGCGCATATAGCGGTCGACGGCCGAGCGGGTGAGCCAATCGCGGCAGGTCAGCGCGAGCGTCTCCTCGGTGTAGCGCAAAAACACGGTGATCAACGTCGAGACGGCGAAGACGCCGACGTACAGGACGGCGCGCGCCACGAACGTCGAAACCGCCCGTTTTTCCAGCGCGGTCATGAAGTCGCGCCCCACGTAGCTGTTCACGACGTTGAGGGCGCTGATCGCCACGAGCAGAACCAAAAGAAGCCCGAGCAGCAGGCGGGCCCGCCGCCCCTGCTTCGACCTCGAGAACGCCCGGAGCATCCGGAACAAGCGGCGGCGGGAAGTCCGCGAATCGGCCATATTCAGGGCTGAACCGGGGCGGCCCCGAGGGGTTATGCTCCTCCGCCGACTCCCGCTTTCCGGATTCTGGTCTTGATTTTGCCCCTATGGCCGATAATATCTGAGCCATGCTCGCGACGTACACCAAGGCCCAGCTCGAGGGGCTCAGACCCGACACGCTGTCGGACGACCTCGAAAGCGGAAAGATCGTCTGCTTTCCCGAGTGCCCCATCGAATTGCCCGGCGCCGACGACCTGGAATTCCTGCGCCAGGAGATGCCTAAACACCTGGCCTCCAAGAACATCAGTTTTCACCCGGAGGCCGAGCGCATCGTCGGCATCAAGGGGGAGCGCGGCGTCATCGAGCGCGCTCAGCGCATCCTCAAGGAGCAGAACGGCCGCGTCCAGGCCTTACTCCGGAAAACGATGCCGGCGCTGACGCGCGACTGGCTGGTCGGCACCGCCAGCTTCCGACCGCTCCAAGAGAAGGATCGCGCCCTGCCCGCCCATGCCTCCAACGAACTGGTCCACGTCGACGCCGGCGCTTATGGCGCCACGCACGGCGACGGCATCATCCGGTTCTTCGTCAACGTCAACCCCGTCGAGGACCGCGTCTGGGTCACGAAAGGGGCCTTTCCCGAGCTGTACCGTCGCTACGGCTCGCAGGCCGGGGTCGCACCCCGGAACGGCGCGAACGGCCACGCGATGGACGAGGGCGTGCTGGACAAGCTGCGGACCTCCGTGGCGAACGGGCTGTCGACGGTGGTGCCGCCGGCGAAGTTCCTGGACTCCTCGCCCTACGACCGCGCGATGCGCCGCTTCCACAACTTCATGAAGGACACGCCGTCCTTCCAGTCGACGCCCGACGGCCACCGGGAGTTCCGCTTCAAGCCGTTCATGGCGTGGATGGTCTTCACCGACCGCGTGAGCCACGCGTGCATTTCTGGGCAGCACGCGTTCGCCGACACCTTCGTCGTCCGGCTTCGCAGTTGCCGCCTGCCGGAGATGGCCCCCATCAACATCCTGAAGTCCGCGCCGGCATGATCGCGACCGGCCCCCGGATACTGTTCATCCGGCTGAGCGCGGTGGGCGACGTCATCAATACCCTGCCCGCCCTGGAGGCGCTGCGCCGCGGGCTGCCCGACGCCTTTATCGGCTATGTCGTCGAGGACCGCGCGCACGACCTGATCACGCACCATCCCTCGGTGGACCGCGTCCATCTCTACAAGCGCAAGCGCTGGGCGCGGTACACGCACCAGCCGATCCACTGGTGGGATGCGATCCAGGAGTTCTCCTTGTACGTGGGGGCCATCCGTCGCGAGCGGTACACGATCGCGCTCGACTTCCAGGGAAACCTGAAGGGGGCGATGCACGCTCTGCTGAGCGGGGCGCGGCGGCGGGTGGGCTTCAGCCGCGGCCACTGCAAGGAGCAGAACTACTTCTTCAACAACGAGCACGTGACGCCGCCGGGCGGCACCGAGAAGATCAACCGGGTCGAGAAGTTCCTGTCGCTGGTCGGCCACCTCGGAGTGCCGGTCGGGTCCGCCGGCTACCGCCTGCCCGAAACCCGGGACGGCCGGGCTCGAGTCGACGCGTTCCTGTCGAAGGGCAACCTGACGGATTACGCGGTGATCCATCCCGGGACCAGCGACTTCGGCGCGCTCAAGCGCTGGAGGACGGAGCGCTTCGCCGAGCTGGCGGAGCGCATCGGCCGCGCGACGCCGCTGCGTCCGGTCATCAGCTGGGGCCCCGGCGAGCGGCCGCTGGCCGAGCAGATCGTCGCCGGCAGCAAGGGGCAGGCGGTGCTGGCGATGGAGACTGCAAACATCCTCGATCTGGCCGAGTTGATCCGCAGCGCGCGCCTCTATGTCGGCTGCGACTCCGGGCCGCTGCACCTGTCGAGCGCGGTCTCGACCCCGAGCGTCGCCCTCTTCGGCCCCAAGGACCCGCGCACCTACGGCCCCTACAACCCCCACCACCGGGTCGTCCTCAAGGGCGAGCTGGGCCAGGGCTCGATGGAGGCCATCAGCGTCGACGACGCGTTCAGCGCCGTCCAGGACCTCCTCGTCGAACTCTCCCAAAAACAGCCGGGATCCTTTTAGACCTGAACCTTCGGGCGCCGAGCCGGTTCAAGCCTGCGTGCTCAAACTCCACCCCTGTCCGCTGAGCTAGCCCGGGCGACCCGGCACCCCCCGCGTCGCCGGAGCTGATCGTCCGTCCCCCCATCCTTCGAAAGATTATATGGAACCCGTGTTATTCTATCGGCTCATCGATGCCGTCCACGACTCGCTGGACCGCGCCGGGCGCGAGGGCTATACCCTCGACCGCCTGAACCGGACCGAAGCGTGGCTCGACTTCGGCGAGTTCCAGGACTTCCTGGATGAAGCGGGCTTCGAGTCCGTCCCGCTGGTCTGGGAAGGCCGCCCCCTCCGCGCGCACGACGAACTCCGCGTGAACTGCCGCACCGGCAATCACGGGCTCTGGCGCTACGACCGAACGGGCCAGATCCTGCTCCACGGAGATGCCCTGTTCTGCCTCGTCACCGTGCTGCCCGACGACGGAGTCGCGGACCATCGCCTCATCGTCGGCGAACGCCGTCCGGGCGCGCTCCAGCAGATGATCCACGACTATGCCGACTACGGGCGCCGCCGCACCCTGACGGACCCGTGGATCACGGTGGTCGGACGCCCGCGCCTGCCCCGGCGCCGCGACCTCGGCTGGGACTCGATGGTCCTCGACCCCGGCTTTCGCGACGACCTGCGGACCCAGATCGCGGCCTTCTTCAGTAACCGGGACGAGTACCGCCGCCTCAAGGTCGCCCACCGCCGGGGCATCCTCTTCACGGGACCGCCGGGCAACGGCAAGACCAGCGCGATCCGCGTCATCGCCTCCGTCCGGCCGGAGCCCTTCATCCTCTACACGATGAACTGCTCCACCGATACGAGCGACCTCGACGAGGCCTTCGACAAGGCCGCGATTCATGCCCCGGCGATCCTCTGTTTCGAGGACGTCGACTCGGTCTTCACCGAGGGATCGACCCTGAGCCACTTCCTGAATCGCATCGATGGCCTGCATCCGCTCGAAGGCGTGCTCATCCTCGCGACGACGAACCATCCGGAGAAGCTGGACGCGGCTCTCACCGAGCGCCCGAGCCGCTTCGACCGCGTCTTCCACTTTGCGAACCCGGCGGCCCCCGAACGCCGCCGCGCGCTGCGGGACGGCCTGGGCCCCGTCTTCGACGAGCGTCTGGTCGCCGAGACGGACGGCTTTTCGATGGCTCAGCTCCAGGAGATCCGGGTCTCGGCCTGCCTCGAGTCGATTCACGCAGGGCTGCCGGGGCCGACGATCCAGGAGGTGCTGAGGTCGATTGACCGGCTGCGCGGCCAGAAGTCCGTCGCCGAGCGCAATTGGGACACGGAACGCCTGATCGGCTTCCAGTGGACGCGCGCCTCGGAAGCGCGAAACGAAGGATGACCTTCGGCGATTACAGAAGCATGCTGATGCGGATCTGCTCAAGGAAGGCAACAAGCGAAAGCGGCTAGTGCTTCCAGAGGAAGGCGGACGCGACCTCGAAGACGAACAGCGCGACGACGATCAACTCGAGGATCAGCATGCGGCGCTCGCTAGTGTCGTGCTGCACGAGCGTATAGAGGCGATCGAGTTCCTGGAGCTTCTGGTCGACGCTCGCCTCCCACTGCGCCAGGTGGAAGCGGTTCTTGCACGCCAGATAGACGCGCGCGAGATACCAGTCGCCCACGAATTTCGTGATGTTCGAGACCTCCTCGGACATCTTGGTGATGTCCATCCGTGTGCGATGGATGAAGGCCATCCGCGGCTCCCGGGAGAACGCGAACTTCCAGACGGAGACGCGCTTCTCGATGTCGTCGTAGGCGCGCGAGAAGAGGCGGTCCAGGCGGTCGTCGAGCAGCTTGTACTCC
>DASQOM010000325.1:0-26574 GCA_035644495.1 Planctomycetota bacterium
CGTGGCGATGAGTTCGCGGAATGTCTACCTCGGTCCCAAGCAGCGTAAGGACGCCACCTGCCTGATCCAGGCGCTGCATCGCGCCGAGGACATGGTCAACAACGGCGAAAGCTCGGCGGCGGACGTGTCGGCGGAGATGAAGCGCCTGATCCGGAAGGTGAAGGGCACTCGCGTGGAGTATGTCGCGATCGTCAACTCCGACACGCTGGAGCCCGTGAAGGAGATCAAGGGCAAGACCCTGATCGCGCTCGCCGTCCGCATCGGGAAGGCGCGGCTCATCGACAACATCATCGTCTGACCCCGCCCCCCCGGATGAAACCGCTCACGCTGCGCTGCCCGGCCAAGCTCAATCTCTTCCTCGAGATCCTGGGGCGGCGTCCCGACGGCTACCATGAGCTGTCGACCGTGATGGCGCCCGTCGGGATCCACGACACGCTGATCCTCTCGGAGGCGAAGCGCTTTTCGCTCGAGGTCGACGGCCCGGCGCTGCCGGGCACCAACACGGTGGAGAAGGCGTACCGCGCGGTCGCGGCGCGCCGGAAGATTCCGGGCGTCCGCGTCCGCCTCGTCAAGGGGATCCCCGCGGGGAGCGGAATGGGGGGCGGAAGCTCCGACGCGGCGGCGATGATCGAGGGCCTGGACCGCCTCTTCGACCTGGGTCTGGACCGGCACGAGGTGGCGGCCACGATCGGAAGCGACGTGAACTTCTTCCTGGAGCGCGGCCCCGCGCTCTGCACGGGGCGGGGGGAGAAGGTCGCCCCGATCCCGTCGGGCCCGGAGCTCCACGCGGTGATCTACTGGCCCGGCTTCTCCCTGAGCACGGCGGCCGTCTACGGCCGCGTTCGAGAATTCTTGACTCGTCCGCCCCGCCTTGTTATAGATTTCTTAAACTCATTCGGCCGGGAAGGTCCCGGGGGACTTGGGCGGGTGCTGTTCAACCGTCTGGAATCCGCCGCCTTCGCGCTGCATCCGGAGCTGGCCGCCCTGCGGGCCCGGCTCGCGGGACTGCTGCCCCACGGCGCCCGAATGACGGGTTCGGGTTCGGCCCTGTACGGGCTCTGCGCCACGCGCGCGGAGGCAGGGCGCCTGGCGCGGCGGATCCGCGGGGAATTCGCGGGCTTCGTCGCGCCGGCCGGCCTATTGAGCCGGGAGGTCGCGTGGAGATCACGGAAGTCCGCATCAAGCTGATCGGCCGCCGGAGCGACAAGCTCCGCGCGTTCTGCTCCGTCACCTTCGACAACGCCTTCGTCATCCGCGACCTCAAGATCATCGAGGGCCAGAAGGGCGCCTTCGTCGCCATGCCCTCCCGCAAGATCTCCGAACGCTGCGCCCGCTGCGGCTGCAAGAACCACCTCCGGGCGAAATTCTGCAACGACTGCGGCAGCCGCCTTCCCGTCGCGGCCGTCCCGGAGGGCGAGGCCCGCATCAAGCTTCACGCCGACATCGCGCATCCCATCAACGCCGCCTCGCGCGAGAGCATGCAGAAGCGCATCATCGACGCCTATACGGAGGAGCTGGAGAAGTCCAAACTCCCCGGATACAAGCCCGTCGAGATCTACGAATCCTCCGAGGAGTACGACCTCTGACGGAGCCCGCGAGGTCCGGAAGCGGCAGCCGATAAGTCTGTTTCGCCGCAGCGACCTTCACTACAATCCAAGGCACCGCAAAAGGGAGGATCCTGATGCATCCGCTGCTCGCGTTCACGGCCGCACTGCTCGCACTGGCCCTGCCGGCAGGGGAGACGGAGTACGATTATTGGGCGAACCACAAAGCCGGATCCTGGGTCAAGCTCAAGATGGAAGTGGACACCAACGGCGTGAAGGTGTCGGTGGATGCCCACCATATCCTCTCCGAGCTCGCGGGCGACAAGGTCGTCGTCGAGCGGAAGACGAAGGTGACCGCAGCCGGAATGGAGCAGCCGGAGTCCTCCGAGAAGGAGGAGATCTTCAAGGGCAAGGACAAGGAGCCGGTCAAGATCGAGAAGGAAGGCGACGAGGAAATCGAGGTCGGCGGCAAGAAGGTCCAGTGCCACTGGATCCAGGGGACGCAGAAGGAGACCCACAAGGTCAAGTTCTGGATCAGCAAGCAGATCCCCGGCGGCATGGCCAAGGCCGAGGTCGAAGGCGGCGACATCCCCGCTCCGATGAAGATCGTCGCGACCTCCTGGGAGTCGAAGTAGGCGCAGCGGCTCTCCTCCTCTCCCTGCGGCTTGTCCGGCCGGGTCTGGACTCCCGGGCGGGGACTCCTTAGAATCGACCCCCTATGGGCAAGGTCTTCATCGAAACCTACGGCTGCCAGATGAACACTCTGGACAGCGACCTCATTCTGTCCCGGATGCAGGCCGGCGGATACTCCCCCACCCAGGTGCGCGAGGAGGCCGACGTCATCCTCTTCAACACCTGCTCCGTCCGCGAGCATGCCGAGGAGCGCGCCCTGTCCAACGCCGGCATGGTCCAGAAGCTCAAGAAAACCCGCCCCGACCTCGTCGTCGGCCTCGTGGGCTGCATGGCCCAGAACCGCCAGGACCGCCTCTTCCAGCAGCTGCCCCACGTCCAGCTCATCGTCGGTCCCCGCCACATGGGCGCCATCCCGCGCCTGGTGGAGGAGATCCGCTCGACCGGACAGCGCCGCATCGCCGTCGCCGACTTCGACGACGAGTTCATCGACGGCGCCGACGCCGTCCAGTCCCGCGCGGCCCGTGCCCAGGCGTACATCAAGGCGATGGAAGGCTGCGACCTTTCGTGCACCTTCTGCATCGTGCCGACCACGCGCGGGACGGAGATCAGCCGGCCGCCCGAGCGCATCGTCGAGGAGGTCCGCCGGCTCGCCGCCGAAGGCACCGTCGAAGTGACGCTGCTCGGTCAGACGGTGAACTCCTACGGCAAGGGGCTGAAGCCTTATTGCGACCTCGGAACCCTCCTCCACAGGGTCAGCGACGTGGACGGCATCCGGCGCATCCGCTTCATCACGTCGCATCCGTCGTTCGTCCGTCCCAGTCTCATCGAGGCGATGCGCGATCTGCCCAAGGTCTGCAAGTACCTCCACTTCCCCGTGCAGTCGGGATCGAACGCGATCCTCAAGGCCATGCGCCGCGGCTACACGGTCGAACGCTACCTGGAGATCTGCGACACGCTGCGCGCCGAAGTCCCCGGCATCGAGCTCGCGAGCGATTTCATCGTCGGATTCCCCGGCGAGACGGCGGAGGACTTCGACCGCAGCGTCGCGCTGATGGAGCGCGTCCGCTTCCAGAATTCGTTCGTCTTCAAGTACTCCCCCCGGCCGGGCACCGACGCCGCCGCGCTCGCCGACGACGTGCCGGACGAGGAGAAGAAGCGGCGCAACCAGGTCCTGCTCGAAGTCCAGGAGCGCCAGTCGCTGGAACACAACCGCACGCTCGTCGGGAAACAATACGAGGTCCTGGTCGAGGGCCCCAGCAAGCGCGATCCGCGCCGCCAGACCGGCCGCACCGACACGAACCAGATCGTCAATTTCGACGCGGGGCGCGACCTCGCGGGGCGGTTCGCGACGGTCGAGATCACGGGAGCGTCGCCGACCGCGTTCTCCGGCGCCCTGGCATGAGCTCCGCGGACGAGCGGTTCATGCGCCGCGCTCTCGAGCTCGCCGCAAAGGGCGGCGTCGCCACGGCGCCCAATCCGAGGGTCGGCGCGGTCGTCGTCCGCGGCGGCCGCATCGTCGGCGAAGGCTGGCATCGCCGCTTCGGCGGCCCGCACGCCGAGGTCTTCGCCCTCCGCGCCGCCGGCACGCGGGCCCGGAACTCGACGCTTTACGTCACTCTCGAACCCTGCGCCCCGCATCCCAAGAAGACCCCGCCCTGCAGCGACCTGGTGGCCCACAGCGGCGTCGCCCGGGTCGTCTGTGCGATGCGCGATCCGAATCCCGTCGTCCGCGGCCGCGGTTTCGCCCGGCTGCGGCACGCCGGGATCCAGGTCGCGCTCGGCCCGCTGGCCCGCGAGGCCGCGGAGCTCAACGCGCCCTTCGTGAAGGTCCACACCACCGGCCTGCCCTGGGTCGCCGTCAAATGGGCCACCACCCTCGACGGGAAGATCGCGACCCGGACCGGCGACTCGCGCTGGATCTCCGGCCAGAAGTCCCGGCGCTGGCTGCATCGCTGGCGCGACACCTTCCAGGCCATCCTCGTCGGCAGCGGCACGGTCCTCCGCGACGATCCGATGCTTCGCGGGACGAAGACCCGGCCGGTGCGGATCGTGCTCGATACGGAGGGGAGGACGCCGCCTCAGGCGCAGCTCGTCCGGACCGCGAAGGAACAGCCGACGATCATCGCCGTCTCCTCGAACGCTCCGGAGTCGCGGGTGAAGCGCCTCGAGCAGGCCGGCGTGCAGATCCTCCGCCTCGACCTGAGAGACCTCCGCCTCGTCTTCGAGACCCTGGCCGGCGAAGGCCTGCACAAGATCCTCGTGGAGGGCGGCGGCGAGGTCCACGCGAGCGTCCTCGAAGAGCGGCTCGCCGACGAGGCCTGCGTCTTCGTTGCCCCCAAGATCGTCGGGGGCCGCCACGCGAAGACTCCCGTCGAAGGCGACGGCATCGACCATATGGCGGAAGCCCTGAAGCTGCACCGGATCGTGATCGACCGCTTCGACGACGACCTCATGATCCGCGGGAGGTTCGCGAGATGACCCGGGCCGTCTTCTTCGACGCGGGCCATACGCTGCTCTACGCCCATCCCGACATCGGGACGATCTACACCGAAACGACGGCCGACATGGGCGTGCAGATCGCGCCCGACCGCTTCATGGACGTCATCGTGCCCGTCTTCCGCGAGGCGAGCCGGGAATACGCGTCCACGTCCGACTCGAGCGACGCGCAGGACCTGGCGATGTGGCGGCTGATCACGCGTCGGGTCTACGACCGGCTGGATTCGCTGGGAACGCTGTCGTTCGAGCCGTGGTTCAACGCCCTCTACGGCCGCTTCGGCAAACCCGAGTCCTGGAAGTTCTACGACGACGTCGAGCCCGTCCTCCGCGAGCTGAGGTCGCGGGGGATCAAGGTCGGCGTCGTCTCGAACTGGGACTCCCGGCTGCGCCGCATCAGCGACGCGATCGGCCTGACATCGATGGTGGACTTCCTGGTGATCTCGGCGGAGGCGGGCATCCGCAAGCCCGACGCCCGCATCTTCCAGGCGGCGCTCGACCAGGCCGGCGTCCGCGCCGGAGAGGCCCTCCACGTGGGCGATCATCCGGAGGAGGATGCGGAAGGCGCCCGCCGCGCGGGGCTGCGCCCGGTCCTCATCGACCGGCAGAAGCGGGTGACGTCGAGAGAGTTCCCCGCCGGCGTCGCCGTGGTCCGCTCGCTCGCGGACCTCTACCCGCTGCTCTAGGACGATTCCGCCCCGCCGAGCAGGCCGCGAAGACGCCCCCACATCGACCGGGACCGCGCGCCCCGCGGCTCTTCGTTGAGCGGGCGCAAGCCGAGGTAGTTCTCGATGTCGTCGGCCAGCGCCTTGGCGACGGGGTAGCGTTTCGACTTCTCCCGGGCCATCGCCTTCTCGATGACCGCGACCACGTCCGGAGGAAGGCTCGGCACGTGGGAGAGCAGCGACTCGGGCGCCTCCTTGACCAGCGACGACAGGACTTCGTCGGGGGTCTTGCCGGTATAGGGGCAGTATCCGCTCACCATCTCGTACAGCACGGCCCCCAGCGAATAGATGTCGCTCAGGTTGTCGACCTGCTCCATGTCGCCCAGCGCCTGTTCCGGCGGCATGTAGTACGGGGTGCCCATGATCACGCCCTTCACATACGAGCTGTCGCCGATCTGCGTGACCTTGGCCAGGCCGAAGTCCATCAGCCAGGGTTTGGCGTTCCGGTCGATGATGATGTTCGCCGGCTTGATGTCGCGGTGATAGACGCCCCTCTCGTGGGCATAATTCACCGCGAGGGTGAGGTCCCGGATCAGCTCCAGGGCTTTCCGGAGGGGCATGCCCTTGCCCCGAACGATCCGCGCCGTGTCGCGGCGCAGTTCCTCGGGCGCGCGGCCGATGTCGGTGATGAACGTCGTCTGGAAGGCCCGCTCGTCGATGCCCTCGCGCACCACGCCGTCGAGGGTCACTCCCTCGATGTACTTCATCGTGTAGTAGAAGTGGTTGTCCACCGCGCCGAAGTCGAGGATCGGGACGATGTTCGGATGCGCCAGGTCGGCGTGGGCCCGCGTCTCGTTGTAGAAGCGCTTCACGTCCTCGACGTCGCCGAAGGGCGTCTTCACGCCGGCGGCGGTGTCGCTTTCGTGCGGGAGGATCTTGAGCGCGACGACCTTGTTCAGGTCCTGCTGCCACGCCTTATAGACGATGCCCGCCCCGCCGCGGCCGATCTCCTTGATGAGGATATAGCGGCCGAAGCATTTGGACGGCTCCGCGGCCGCCAGGCGGACCTCGTCGGGGAGCTCGACGTCGTGCTCGCGCGAGGCGGTGTCCAGCGCCTCCTTCACGGCGGTGGCCATCTTGGCGAACAGGAAGGGGACGGCCGCGCCGCACTTCTTGCATTTGTACTCCTCCCGCGGGGCGGGAGCCTCGGCGACCTCGATCGCCGAACCGCACTCGGGGCAGGTGTAAAGCTGGAGGTTCTGCAGCTGCAGGGCCGTCTCCAGCGCGCCCTTGTCGACGTAGTTGCGGCGGATCAGGATTTCCCCCAGCTGTGGAACGGGGTTGATCCCCAGCTCCGCCATCCGCCCCTGAAGGCGGAGGCATTCATTGACCTGGTAATCGGTGGCGAGCCCCCGGTCGACCAGGAGCCGCCCCAAGAGGACGCTCCGGCGGTTCGGGTGGTCCGCTCCGTCGGGGGTTCCGCTGCTGTCGAAGGCTTTCTTCTGGATCTCCACCAGCCGGTCGACGTCCTCGTTCCGGAGGTAGCCGCGGGAGACCATGATGGATCCGATGGACTTGGAGGGGTTGCGCTCCTGGGCCTGGAGGCAGTCGAACAGCTGTTCCCGGGTGATCAGCCCCTCTCGAACGGCGATCTTCCCCAGGAGGAGATCACCCCTGGCCGTAGACATGTCGGGCGGATTATATAAGGGGGGGGTTCTCGAATACTAGACCTCTTTGCGGCCCTGATACTGCGCCAGGAGGGCGGCCCGGCGCTCCTCCGGAACCGCCCATGAAACCGGCCCATTCTCGATAACCCGCGCCCGGCCGGACCACTTCTCCATCTGCGTCCGGAGCGGTTTCGTCATCCCGCCGGGGTCGACGGCGCCCCAGTCGTCGTCCCGCAGATGGATCCGCCACTTGATCTTGAAGCGCTTCGACCAGTCGGCAAGCCGCCCGAGGATGAACGCCGCGTCCGCAAACGCCATGAACACATCGTCCGCATCCGGGATCCCGTGGGCGTGGAAGAGGGCCGTCTTGCCGCGGAGGATCGCCGGGCGGCCGTCCTCGGACGCGTCGAGCCCGAGCGCCCCGCGCCACCAGTCGCGCCGGATCGCGCCGACCTCCTCGAAGATGGTCTGGACGGCGGCCACCGCCACGCGGCCGGCGCTCTCGTACCGGAGCACGTCAGCCCCGGAAGGAGCGGATGGCCGCGGCCGTGCGCGAGAGATCGGCGGGGGAATGCGCCCGGCTGACGAACCAGGCCTCGTACTGGGAGGGGGGCGCGGCGATCCCGCGCTCGCGCAGGTGACGATGGAACTTCGCGAACTTCTTCGTGTCCGACCTCGCCGCGCTGGTCCAGTCGGTGATCGGCCCCCGCGCGAAGAACGGGGTCAGCAGCGAGCCGACCCGGTTGACAGTGACGCCCCGGAACGCCGCGGCCAGCTCCGCGGTCCGCGCTTCGAGGGTGGAATAGATCCCGGGGTTCTCACGGAGGAGCCGCAGCTGGGCGATTCCCGCGGCGACGGCCAGCGGATTCCCCGAGAGCGTCCCCGCCTGGTAGACCGGACCTTCGGGCGAAACCAGACCCATGATCTCCCGCCGTCCCCCGTAGGCCGCCGCGGGAAGGCCGCCGCCGATGATCTTGCCGAGGCAGGTCAGGTCGGGCGCGATGCCGTAGATCGACTGGGCGCCGCCGTAACAAAGCCGGAAGCCGGTGATGACCTCGTCGAACACGAGGACGATCCCGTGCCGTTCGCTGAGCTCGCGCAGCCCTTCCAGGAACCCGGGCGCGGGGGCGACGACGCCCATGTTCCCCGCCACCGGTTCGACGATGATCGCGGCGATCGACTTCCAGCGCTTCTTGACCAGCGCGCGGACGGCCTCGAGATCGTTGTACGGCAGCACGAGCGTATGCTTCGCCGTGTCCGCCGGGACTCCCGGGCTGGTGGGGACGCCGAACGTCGCGGCGCCCGAACCCGCCTGGACGAGCATCCCGTCCGAGTGGCCGTGATAGCAGCCCTCGAACTTGAGGACGTCGTCCCGCTTCGTGAAGCCCCGCGCGACCCGCAGGGCGCTCATGCAGGCTTCCGTGCCGCTGGAGACCAGGCGGACTTTCTCGAGCGACGGAATCGCGGCCGAGAGCAGTTCGGCCATCTCGACCTCGGCGACGGTGGGCGCCCCATAGGACGTGCCCTTGGCCGCCGCCGCGGCCACCGCCTCGAGCACCTCCGGCGGGGCGTGTCCGAGGATCATCGGCCCCCAGGAGCAGACGTAGTCGATGTATTCGTTTCCGTCGATGTCGCGGATGCGGGATCCCTTGGCGGAGGCCGCGAAAAACGGCGCGCCGCCCACCGCCTTGAAGGCTCGCACGGGCGAATTCACACCGCCGGGGATCACGGATCGGGCGCGCTGGAATGCGGCTTCGCTGCGGGAAACGGGGAGGCGCTTCACGTCTTGGTAAGTGTAGGAAGGAACGACCCCCTGTCAACCGGCGTTTAATCAGCAGGGGGGAGGACCTCTCCGGGTGTGGTAGACTTTGAAGGGCAGTCGGGAGACGTTATGGCCTACCGGGCGATCCAGAAAGGCGACCGGATCTCCGAGTACTCCCTGCTGGAGAAGCTGGGACAGGGCGGCTTCGGCGAGGTCTGGAAGGCGGAGCATGCCCAGATCCCCGGCAAGTTCGTCGCCATCAAGATCCCCACCAGTCCGGAAGCCATGGACTGCCTCAAGCAGGAGGCCCAGTTCCAGCACGAGCTCGACCACCAGAACATCGTCAAGACCATCGGTCTCAATACGCAGAATGACCCCCCCTACTTCATCATGGAGTACGTGGAGGGGAAGAACCTGCGCCAGCTCATGCTGGACGACGGCATCCTGCCGCCGCCCTACGCCATCGACATCGCGGTGCAGGTTTGCGAGGCCCTGTCCTTCGCGCACGGCAAGGGCATCATCCACAAGGACATCAAGCCCGAGAACATCCTGGTCGAGAAGAAGAAGATCGACATCTCGAAGAAGGGCAAGGCCCTGCTTCATTACGTCAAGCTGACCGACCTGGGCCTGGGCATGTTTCCCGGCCGCAGCCAGAGCGAGATCGTGATCTCCGAGCACGCGCGCACCAGCGGGGTCCGCATTCTCTCCGGAACGCTGTTCTATATGGCCCCCGAGCAGATGGTGCCGGGCCGCCAGGTCGATGCCCGGGCCGACATCTACTCGGTGGGCGTCGTCCTCTACGAAATGCTCACGGGCGAGCTCCCGCTGGGCATGGATCTCCCCAGCGAATTGAACCCCGTCGTCACTCCGGAACTCGACGCGATCTGCAAGCGCGCCCTGTCGATCGACCGGGACGTGCGCTACCAGAGCGCGCGCGACCTGGCGGCCGATCTCCAGAAGGCCAAGGAAGCGCTGCTGATCAAGCTGGTGTCCGCCGGGACGCCCGTGCTCGAGGTGGGCGCTGCGGGCGAGGCCCCCCGCCTGACGCCCCGGGCCGTGCCTCTCCGGACGCCCAGCGCGCCCGCCTCCACCGCCGGCCGCCGCTGGCTGACGGGACTCGAGTGGAGCCTGGCGGCCATGGTCCTCATTCTCCTCGGCGTCTGTGCCTACGGATTCCACCGCATCCGCAAGGGTGCGACTCCCGTCCGGTCCGCGGTCGAGGACGCCGCCGTGCAGCCCTTCGCCAGCCCGCTCTCCGTCGACAGCCGCCCGGCCGAGGCCGAGATCTGGCTCGACGACAAGAAGGTCGGCATCGCCCCCGTCCAGGTGCACGCCCTCGCCTTCGAGCGCCATACGATCCGCCTGGTCCGGGAATTCCACCAGCCTCGCGAGCTCATCCTGCAGCCCCGCACCGTGAACGGCCGCCGCTCCTACGCGGTCCTCGACCGCGGCACGCAGAAGGAGCTCGGCGTGCGCGATTGCGCCGCGGGCGTCCTCCTGGAAGGCATCGAACTGACGCGGCAGAAGGGGAGCATCAGCATCACCACGCCCCGGGTGGAGAAGGCGTCGGTCTATGTCGACGGCAACTTCTACGACGTCACGCCGTTCGAGGAATCGCTCGACGCCGGCGTCCACCAGTTCACCCTCTCGAAGGAAGGCTTCCACGATCTCTCCTTCTACGAGAAGGTCGAAGGAGGAGCCCGGGTCGAGAAGGCCCTGACCCTCCTTCCCCAGGGGGCGACCGAGGTGCCCGTCGCGCCCGGCACGGTCGCCGTCCACCTGACGTCCGTCCCCTCGGGCGCGTCGGTCTTCGTGAACGACGAAGAGCGCGGGCAGACGCCGCTGGACCTCGACGTGCACCCCGGCAAGTTCGAGCTGCGGCTGACCAAGAAGTATCACGAAGTGCGGACGATGACGCTCACCGTGGACAGCCCCGCCTCACGCGAGTACGAACTGGCCAAGGTGCGCGCCCGCGTCGCGTTCGAGTCGGAGCCCCAGGGCGCGGCGGTCTACGTCGACGGCGCCAAGGTCGGCGTCACGCCCGTCGCGGTCGATGCCGTGGACGGCGGGCCGCATCGCGCGCGCTTCGTGCTGGACGGCCATTATGACCAGTCCGCGTCGTTCGAAATCGTGAGCCGGGACGCGATGGACCGCCCGATCAAGGCGACGCTGCAGCGGATCCCTCCGGCGCGGCTTCTGGTCGAGTCCGAAGTCGCGGGTCCCGAGATCTACCTGGACGGCAAGTCGATCGGCCGCGCCCCGCTGGCCCCCCGGTCGGTGGAAAGCGGCAGCCACCGCGTCCGCGTTCTCGGCGTCGAGCGGGCGCTGTCGCTCGAGGCCGGCGCGGAGCACCGCTTTCACTTCAGCCTGAAGGAGTTGGAGATGGTCCGCATCCCCGAGGGCGACTTCACTTACGGCTCGGTGACGCCGAACCCGGGCGAGGTGCCGGCGCGGCCCGACAAGACGGGCGCCTACCTCATCGACCGCACCGAGGTCACCAACGAGCAGTATGGCCTCTTCTATGCCTCGATCAGCAGCACGGGCGACCACAGCCGCTGCCATCCCGACGAGGACGCGGGCACGAAGCAGCGCCACCACCGCCCCGCGTTCTGGACGGACCCGGTCTACAACGGGGCGAAGTATCCCGTGGTCGGCGTCACCTGGTTCGACGCGTACGCGTACGCGGCATGGTCCGGGAAGCGCCTTCCGACCGAGCGCGAGTGGGAGAAGGCGGCCCGCGGCAAGACCGGATGGACGTATCCGTGGGGCAACGACTGGGAACTGAACGAGAAGCGCTGCAACTCCTCGGGGCGCGCGGACGGGTTCGAGTTCACGGCGCCGGTGGGCGCTTGTCCCGGCGTCAGCCCGTTCGGCTGCTGCGACATGGTCGGCAACGTCAGCGAGTGGTGCTCCGAGGATTATCCCGGCAAGTCGCCGTCGAAGATCATCCGCGGCGGAAGCTTCCGCGATAAGGAGTGGGTGACGACGACCTCGCGCTGGTACGAGCGGCCCGACGTGAACAACAACACGGTCGGGTTCCGCTGCGTCGCGGACGAGAAGAAGTAGATGAAATGTAGGGAGCTGCGTCCGCCCGGCGACATGCGACAATCGCGCCGGGAAGAGGAAAGGCTTCACTTCAGCGTGATGGACGCGACGATCGCATCGACGTCGGCCCGTTCCGCGTCCTGATCCTCCTCCCGGCAGGCGTAGGTCATGAACACGACGATATCGTGGTTCGTGACCATCCACGAGCGCCAGAGCACCGGCCCGTCCTCGGGCGACTCCGCCGTGTATTCGTAAGCCGCCCGATCCAGCCCCCGGTCGAAGGAGCGTCTGGCCAGCGTCTCGTCGAAGTCGACGCCCGTCTGCTTGAGGAAGGCGCGGAGCATCAGGAAGACGTCGATCTTGCCGCCGGGGGGCAGCGGCCGGGGCGCCTCCGCGGTGACCTGGAGGGCGCCGGCGCCGTCCGTCCGGTAGATCGCCGCGGGGGACTCGTCCTCGTCCACCTCCCAGCCCTCCGGGAGGATCAGGCGAAACCAGCCCTTCTTCTCGAAGACGCTCAATGCAGCACGCCGTCGCGCATATGGAGGATGCGGTCGGCGCCCAGCGAGATCTCGGGATTGTGCGTCACGACGATGAGCGTGGCGCCGGTCTTCTTCCGGGCGTCGTGGATACAGGCCATGATCTGCTCCCCGGTCTTCGAGTCCACGTCGCCCGTGGGCTCGTCCGCGAGGATGAGGGACGGGTTGTTGGCCAGGGCCCGGGCGATGGAGACGCGCTGGCGCTCGCCGCCGGACAGGCGGGTGGCGACGGAGTGAAGACGGTGCGAGAGCCCGACCTGCGTCAGCAGGTCGACCGCCCTCGCCCGCCGCTGTGCGCGCGGGACGCCCACCGCCATCATGGGGATCTCCACGTTTTCGACGGACGTCAGCGTCGGGATCAGATTATGGAGCTGGAAGACGAAGCCGACCTCGCGGGCGCGGACGGCGTCGAGATTGCGCTCCGTCGCGAGGGAGCGCCCGTTCAGATGGACTTCGCCGCTTGTAGGCGTGTCGAGCGCGCCGACGAGGTTGAGGAACGTGGACTTCCCCGAGCCGCTCGGCCCCATGATGCAGAGGTAGTGGCCGCGGTCGATGTCGACGGATACGCCCGCGAGCGCGGTGATCGCGGCGCCGTCGTAGCGTTTCACGAGGTTCACGGTGCGGACGGCGGGCTCACTCATACTTCAGCGCCTCGATCGGCGAGAGCCGGCTGGCCTGGACGGCGGGATAGAGGGCGCCGAAGAAGCCGAGCGCCAGGGCGATCGCGAGCCCCTGGGCGAAGAGGAGCAGGGTATAGCGGGTGTCGAGCCCCTTGGGCGCCCAGTGGATCAGGATCTCGGCCCCGAAGGCGCCCACGAAGAGGCCAATGCCGCCGCCGATGAGGCTGATGACCACGCCCTCCGTGAGAATCATCTGCAGCACCTGGCCGCGGCTCCATCCCACGGCGCGCAGGGTCCCGATCTCCCGCGTCCGCTCGGAGACGGTCATCAGCATCGTGTTCAGAACCCCGAGGCCCCCCACCACGACGCTGATCAGCGACACGATCCAGACGAACCAGTCGATATAGTCGAGCTGGTTGTAGTAGGTCGTGAACTCGCCGGTCTGGATGGCCGCGAGCGCCGGCATCTTTTCCTCGATCTGCGTCCGCACGGTCTTCCAGTCCACCCCGTCCTTGAGGAAAAGGAAGCACATGCCCACCGAATTCCCCATCTTCCGCCCCTCCTGGATCACGGAGGTGGGGACGACGCTGCCGGCCGCCTCGAACTTCACGTCGGACTGGTAGACGCCGACGATCTTCAGCGTGCGGTTGAGGATCTCCATCGTATCGCCGATCTTGAGCTGCAGGTCCCGGGCCGCTTCGGCGCCCACAATCATCTCGTCCTCGGCCTGGAAGAGCCGGCCGCTGATGCCTTTGCCGAACTTCCCGATCAGGCGGTCCCCGGGCAGGCGCCCGAACACCGTGAGGAACTTGAGCGTGGGCCGCTTGAGAACGCGGCCGGAGATGATCATGAACGTGCCCGGAGACATGTGCTCGATCCCCGGGATCGCGCGGAGGGCGTCCTGCTCCTCCTGGGTGATCGTGCTGTACTCGGGCGCCATCGCCGAGCGGTTCACCACCAGGATCTGCGCCCCGCTGGAGCGCATATAGCGGTCCAGGCTTTCCTTGAAGCCGCGGCCCACGGCGTTGAAAGCCACGATCGCCGCGATCCCGATCGCGATGCCGAGGACGGACAGGATCGTCCGCATCCTCCGGCGCATCAGGTTCTTGAGGATCAGCACGTCTTCAGCGCTTCCCTCAGGTCGCGGATGATGTCGCTCGCGTCCTCGATCCCGATCGACAGCCGGACCCCGCCGGGCGAGAGATGCGCGGAGCGCTGCACCGCGGGGGGCAGCGCGGAGTGGGTCATGCCCGTCGGCTTCTCGATCAGCGTGCGGATCTGTCCCAGCGACACGGCCAGCGTGATGGTATACGCATGGCGCGCGCAATGGTTGACCAGGCGGGACGCGGCTCTGCCGCCGCCCTTCACCACGAAGTAGACCATGTTGGACGGCGCGAAGGTCCCGTCGAAATCGATCATCTGCCGCCGGGCCAGGTCGCGCTGGGGGAAGCTCTCGAGGCCGGGATACGCCACGCGCTCGATTTTCGGGTGGCCCTCCAGGAACCGCGAGACCTCCAGCGCATTCTGCTCCTCCTTCCGGAGCCGCAGTTCCAGCGAAGGCAGGCCGTACACGAGGATCGGCCATGCGTTCTTCGACGAGAGCACGCCGCCGAAATCCTTCCGGTACAGGAGCAGGTCGCTTTCCCGGGCGCGGTCGGCGATCACCGCACCGCCCATGTCCGTGCCGAACCCGCAGATGTTCTTCGTCAGGCTGTGGCAGACGATGTCGGCCCCGAGCCCCAGCGGGCGCTGGCAAAAGGGCGTCGCGAAGGTGTTGTCGACGATCGACACGATCTTCCGTTTCCGGAACACCTCGCTGACCGCGGCGATGTCGATGAGCTCCAGCGTCGGATTGACCGGCGACTCATAGATCGCCGCCCGGGTCTTCCGGCCGACGGCGGACTTCAGGTCGCGGGCGTCGGTGAAGTCGGCATAGCGGACCGAGACGCCCATGCGGGGCATCCAGTTGGTCAGCAGGCTGTAGGTGCACCCGTAGAGGGTGTGATGGGCGACGATCTCGTCGCCCGCGCGGACGCTGATTCCGAGAGCCGCCGCGATCGCGGCCATCCCCGTCGAGAAGGCCACCGAGATCTCCCCGCCTTCGACGAAGGCCAGCCGCTCCTCGAGCATCGCGCGGGTCGGCTCGTCCAGACGGTCGTAGATGAAGATGTCGCTGCGCTGGTGCTTCCGGTCCCGGGGGTCGGAGTACCCGCAGAAGCCGGCCGCCCCGCGCTCCGCGGACTCCAGCCGGTAGGTGCTCGACGACGAGATGGGCGGGACGACGTGGTGCCCGAAGTCCCACTTCGAGGTCATGTACTTCCCATGGACCAAGAAGCTGTGCTTCGATATGGGAGGTGCGGCGCCGCCCTTACGTTTGCGCATGAAGGAAGGACCTGATTATCCGGGCCTTTCCGGGGAGTGTCAACCCTGCTATAATCGCCCCCTTCATGAACCGCGACAAGGCTCGCGAAATCCTCAGGATCGAGGCCGCCGCCGTGCTGTCGCTCGCGGACCGCTTGGGCGTGGAATTCGATACCGCGGTCGACGCGATTCTGGCCGGCAAGGGCCATCTCGTGGTGACGGGCATGGGCAAGGCCGGCCTGGTGGCCCAGAAGATCTCCGCCACCTTCGCCTCCACGGGCACGCCCTCGATCTTCCTCCACCCCGCCGAGGCCTACCACGGCGACCTGGGCCGCGTCCTCGCCGCCGACGTGGTCCTCGCCGTCTCCAACAGCGGGGAGACCGAGGAGGTCGTCCGCCTGCTGCCCTCGATCAAGCAGATCGGCGCGCGCGTCGTCGCCATCACGGCCTCGAAGACGTCGACGCTGGGACGCACCGCGGACATCGTCCTGGAGCTCGGCCGCATCGAGGAGGCCTGCCCGCTTCGCCTTGCGCCCTCCGCCACCACCACCGCGATCCTCGCCCTCGGCGACGCCCTCGCGCTCTGCGTCCTCGAGGCCCGCGGCTTCGACAAGGAGCAGTTCGCCCAGTTCCACCCCGGCGGCGATCTCGGCCGAAAGCTCCAGAAGGTCTCCGACGTCATGCGCAGCGGGGACCGCAATCCCGCCGTGCGCGAGGAAACGACGCTCACCGATGCGATCGCGACCATCACGAAAGCCCGCGCCGGCGCCGTCGTCATCGTCGACGCGTCCGGGAGGCTGACGGGCATCTTCACCGACGGCGACCTGCGCCGCGCGATGAGCCGCGACCCGAAGCTGATCACGGCCCGCATCGGCGACATCATGACGCGCAACCCGAAATCCATCGGCCCCGAGCGGCTGGCGAGCGAAGCCCTCCATATCCTTCACGAGAAGAAAATCGACGAGCTCCCCGTGGTGGACGCCAGGGGAATGCCCGTGGGGATGGTCGACGTCCAGGACCTGCTGGACGTGGGGATCGTCTAGATGAGGGCGCTGACGCTTCTTCTGCTCATCGGGATCCAGGACCAGACCCCGCTTCCCAAGGAGCCGATCAAGGACTGGAGATACCAGCTCAAGGATCTCCGCCACGATCCGAAGACCAAGACCGACGTCGAGGAGATCACCCTGATCCTGTTCGGCAAGGAGGCCATCCCGCGGAGCCTGGTCAAAGAGAAGGAGATCTTCGACCTCAAGGGCATCGACGCGCGGTATTTCACGACCCCGGGCCGGGGCGATCCGAAATCCCGGCAGATCCTCGTCACCGCCGACCGCGGCTCCATCGACAAGGGCGCGAGGACCCTGAAGCTGAACGACAACGTCCGGGTGGTGCGGAAGGGCGACCCGGAGAAGAACGAGATCGACACGATCCTGACAACTCCGAGCGCGCTGCTCCGCTTCAACCGGATGTACGAGTGCCCCGTGTGCCGGAAGGCCTTCGGGGCGGCGGGCCGCTGCCCCGAGCACGGGGAGCCCCTGCGCGAGACCACCATCACGAGCGTGGAGACGGACCGCGAATTCGGCCTCACCGGACCCGAGGGCATCCTTTCGGGAATCGGCCTGGCCACCGACGACGCGATCCGGAAGGAGTACCATATCGCCCGCGTCGGGTTCATCGAGTTCGCCGGCGACGTCGACACGGTCGCGGCGAGACAGCCGGCGGAGGCCCCCCAGACCCTGTTCACCCAGGTGTATTCCCGCGGACCCCTGAGCATCACGGGGCCGGAGGACCAGCGCGTCATCCACGGAGAAGGCGGCGTCCGTGTCGACCGGATCGATGTCACGGAGACGCTGACGCTCACGGCGGAGACGCTCACGATCGACACCGTGCGGCGCTGGGAGCTGTCGAAGACCGGTCCGGTCGAGCTCCGCAATGTCCACGCCGAAGGGAACGTCGTGCTGGACGGCGTCTCGTTCACCGACGGCGACTCCTTCACCGCCGTCGCGGACCGGCTGGACCGGCAGAGGGATTTCGACAAGGATACGGATATCACCCTTCTGACCGCGGCGGCGCCCCGCGTCGTCAGGCTGACGAGAATCCCGAGCTGGATCGAGTCGCGCTCGGTGCGGATCGAGCGGACCGAGACGGACGGCACCGTGTCGACGTTCGACGAGGTGCTGAGCTCCGACCTCGTCACCGGGACACAGCACTTCAGCCTGGCGGGCGACCGGCTCGTGACGGTCGCCAGTCCTGACGCGGCCGGAAAGATGGACCTCCGGACGCTTCACGTCATCGGGCATGTCGTTCTGGGCGGATTGATGGCGCAGGCGGAACCGGCGACGCCGGATTCCCCTCCCGGGGAGGCGCACGCGGACGACTTCCGGTGGGACATCGCCACCGGCCGCGGCCTGCTCCAGGGGCGGCCCTTCGTCCGGATCGTCCAGGGGGACAGCACGATCACCGCCCCGCTGGTCGTTCTCGAGTCCGCCGACATCATCGTCCTCAAGGGACCCAAACAGGTGCACCTGGTGCAGATGAAGGACGGCCAGAAGCAGGAATATCGCGCCACGTGCGAGGGCGACCTGGTGATGGACAACCACGGGCACCGCCTGTGGATGCGCAACGCCTGCGTCCTCCGGTCGCAGGAGATCCTGCTCCGGTCCGAACGCATCGACGCCACCCTCTCCCCGGAGGGCAAGGGTCTGGAGTCGCTGCTCGCCCTGGGCAACGTCCGCGCGGTGCGGACCGCGGACCACACGACCCTGTACGGCGGCCGGCTTTTCTACAAGTTCGCGGACCAGACCCTCCGCGTCTACGGCGATCCGACGGCCATCGCCGACACCGGCCGCACCTGGGCGTCGCAGGAGGAGATCCGGGTCTTCGAGGCCCCCCACCCCAAGACCGGCAAGCCGACCCGCTATACGGAGATGATTGGGGGCAGCGACGGCGTCCGCATCGAGATCGAAGAGAAGGCCAAATGAGGAGCGTCACACTCATCCCCGGAGACGGCACGGGCCCCGAACTCACCGCCGCCATGCGCCGGGTGGTCGACGCCTCGGGCGTGAAGATCCACTGGGACGTCGTCGAGGCGGGCGAAGAGGCCGCGGCGAAGCACGGCACGCCCCTTCCCCCTGCGGCCCTGGAGTCCATCCGGAAGAACAAGGTCGCGATCAAGGGGCCGATCTCAACGCCCATCGGGTCGGGGTATCGGAGCGTCAACGTCGCCCTGCGGAAGGAGCTCGATCTCTACGCGGGCATCCGCCCGTGCAAGTCGATGGAGGGCGTGCCCTCGCACTTCGAGCACGTCGACCTCGTCATCATCCGCGAAAACACCGAGGATCTCTATATCGGCCTCGAGCATTACGTCGGCAAGGACGCGGCGGAGTCGATCAAGATCATCACCCGCGAGGGCAGCCGGCGGATTGCGCACACGGCGTTCGAGTATGCGGCCCGGAACGCGCGGCGGAAGGTCACGATCGTTCACAAGGCGAACATCCAGAAGCTGACCGACGGTCTGTTCCTCGAGACGGCGCGCGACGTGGCCCGCGACTATCCCCAGATCCGCGTCGAGGACCGCATCGTCGACAATATGGCGATGCAGCTCGTGCAGCGCCCGGAGGAGTACGATGTCCTCCTCTGCCCCAACCTCTACGGCGACATCCTGTCGGACCTCTGCGCGGGGCTGATCGGCGGCCTGGGCGTGGCGCCGGGGATGAACCTCGGACGCGACGCGGCCATCTTCGAGGCCGTCCACGGCAGCGCGCCTCAGTTCAAGGGGCAGGACAAACTGAATCCCACCGCGCTGATCCTGACCGCGGTGCTGATGCTGGAGCACCTGAACGAACATCGCGCGGCGGAAAAGATCCTCCACGCCGTGCGCCGCATCCTCAGCGAGGGGGACGTCCTCACGTTCGACCTCGGCGGCAGCGCGTCCACCACGCAGATGACGGACGCGATCATCGCCGCGGTGAAAGCATGATCCTGTTCCTGGCGGCCCTCCTCGCCCAGGACGCCGCCCCTGACCTCTCCAGCGTTCCCGCCGACCTGGCGACGCCCGTGATGACCCGCGGAGAGCCCGGCCCCGGAAAGCGCGTGCGCCAGACGACGCCGGGCTGGGAGGACGGCGACGTCCATCATGCCCTGTATCTGCCGCGGGACTGGAAGCCGGACGCGCGCTATCCCGTCATCGTCGAATATGCCGGCAACGGCGGGTATAAGAACGCGTTCGGCGACGTCTCGAACGGCAGCGTCGACGGCAGCAACCTCGGGTATGGCATCACCGGAGGCGAGGGATTCGTCTGGGTCTGCCTGCCCTGCGTGAAAAAGACGGACGGGCGGAAGGAGAACGCGACCACGTGGTGGGGCGACGTCGACGAGACGAAACGATACTGCCTCAGGACCGTGGCGATGGTCTGCGGGAAGTTCGGCGGCGACCCCAAGCGGCTCGTGCTCGCAGGATTCTCCCGGGGCGCGATCGGCTGCAACTATGTCGGGCTGCACGACGACGAGATCGCGCCGCTCTGGCGCGCCTTCATCACGTTCAGCCACTACGACGGCGAGCGCACGACCTGGGGCTATCCCGGTGCCGACCGAGCCTCGGCGCTCGACCGGCTGAGACGGCTGAAGGGGCGCCCGCAGTTCATCAGCATGGAGACCAGCGTTGAGCCGATCCGGAAGTACCTGGAAGGAACCGGGATTGCCGGCGATTTCACCTTCCGCAGCATCCCTTTCCGCAACCACTCCGACCAGTGGACGCTGCGGGACATCCCCGAGCGTCAGGCCGTCCGCGACTGGCTGAAGAAGGCCCTGAAGGACTGAGGATCCCCGACAATCAACCGGGATGCTTCTGGCGCGCTACTTGTTGGCGCGGAGCAGGTCGAGCAGGCGGCGCACCTGCTTGTGCACCTCGGGCGTGTGCTTGATCACCAGCAGGCCGTTCTGCATCTTGCAGACCACCTTGCCGTCGTCCCAACTGCGGCCGCCCGTGTGCGTCCGCACCATCTCCTCGATCGGGATCTCGCTGCCCGAAGTATCCTCGGGCTGAGTGACCACGACGCCCGACAGCGTGCTCAGGTCGATGTCGACTCCCGGGAAGTTGGCGATCGGATACAGGATGTCCCGGCAGTCGTAGATCTCCATCTTCATCGTCTTGTCGGCCACGTCCTCCTTCGTCATCAGCTGGAGCACGCCGTCCTTGAAGAGGATGTCGCAGTTGTGGGGCTTGAGCATGAAGCTGAACACGCCCCGCAGGCTGATCTCGGTCACCTTCAGGGTCACCATGAGGTTCTTCTCGCGGACCTTCGCGTCCACGAAGATGTTCAGGCCCGAGATCTCGCGGAGGTAGTCGACGACCTGGTCGAGCGGCGCGTTCTGGAAGTCGAGCGTGATCTTGATGTTATTGAGCCTGCCTTCGACCTCGGTCCTGGTGTTGTCCTGCGCAAAAGCGAAGGACCCGGAAAGCAGCAGCGCCGTGACAACCGCGATCGTCTTCATCACTCCTCCTTATTCTACCTCTGGATCGCCTTGAGCCAAGCCTGTTTGTCCCTGCCGAAGTCCTGCTTCGTCTCCTGCTTCAGAAAACGCAGCGCCTCCCCGCCCAGCTCGGGCGAGTCCAGCAGTTCGACGAGCGCCCGCAGCGGGAACTCGATGTCGAGCTGCTTGACGATCTCCAGCGCGTGGCGCTGGATATCGACGTTCGTCGAGTGCAGCAGCGTGACGACCGCGTCCACGGTCTGGCGCTGCGCCTGCAGGCTGAGACGGTTGAGCTTCCGGAGGATCGCCAGCGCGCGTTCATCCTGGCCGTTCACCGCCAGCGAGACGGCCACCGGGACGAGCTCGGCGTCGCTGTCGTCCGTCCCCGGCTCGCTCAGCGTCCAGGATCCGTTCGGCTCCTTCCGCTGCTGGTAACGGGCGAGGACGCGGTCGCGCGTCGGCCCGTCCGCCAGCTTGAAGAGGAGCGACGCGGCGGCGAACTGGACGCGGACGTCGGCGTCCTCGAGCGCGCCCTCCAGCGTGGCGAGCCCGCGGGGTCCGGCGGACTGGATGCGCTTCTCGATCTCCGGGGAGGGTTTCTCCGCGTAGCGGGCCAGCTCGGCACGGACGTCGACCGCCCCTCCGCCCGGGAAGATGAAGAGCGAGGCGACGAGGACCGCCGCGGCGGCCGCGAGCGCCCAGGGCAGCCGGGCTGTCCGGCGGGACCGCAACCGGACGGACTGCACGAAGCGGTCGGCGTCGGGCGCGGCGCCGGCGGACACCGAGCGCAGGACGCCCTCGAGCTTCCGGGAGCTCTCGGCCTCGGCGCGGCAGGTGGCGCAAGCGGACAGGTGCTGTTCGACCGCGGCGCGGTCGGCCTCCTCCAGTTCCCCGTCGAGGTATTCGTCGAGGCGCAGATCCACGCAGGTCATAGGTACCCCTTCAGCTCTTCCTTGAGCCGCTTGCGGGCCAGGGAGAGGTTCATCTTCACGTCGTCGTAGCTGCAGCCGAGCGTGGCGGCGATTTCGCGGTAGTCGAGGCCCTGGTACAGGTGCAGGGTGAGGACCTCGCGCTGGCGCTCGGGCAGCCCCTCGATCTTGCCTTTCACGACCCCCTCGAGCTCCCGAACTTCGGTGACCGACGTCTCGACGGCGGCGTCGCGCTTCCGTTCGGCCTCCTCGCGGACCACCGCCAGGCGGGCCTCGGCGCGGCGCGTGCGGCGCAGCCGGTCGCGGTACTGGTTGATGAAGATGCGGTAGAGCCAGGACTTGAAGGTCGACTCGCCCCGGAAGCCCCGCAGGGCCCGGTAGGCGTTCACGAAGCCCATCTGGGAGAGCTCCTCGGCCTCCTGGGCGTCGTGCGTCAGTCTCAGGCAGAAGCCATAGGCGTCTTTCATATACTTTCGGACGAGGGCCTCGAAGGCCGATTCCTCGCCGCCCTGGAACTTCAACACCAGGTCCGCGTCCACCATCGCGTCGCCCTCGCTCATCCTTCCCCCGATTGGACGCTGCATGGCCTTATTCGTAAAAAAGAATGCGGGATTCGGAGAACCCGGACTCCCCTGCGGGAGGGAGCGGCGTAGTACTATCGACGTCCAACGTACTCCGCATCATGGCTTGTGGTCCCCGGGATGGGGACGTAAAATAGACGTCGACCATGGAAGGATTCTCGTTCAGCGAACTGGTACTCATCGTCATCGTCGCCATCATCATTTACGGCAAGGATCTCCCCCAGGCCGCGAGGAAGATGGCGACGATCTACTCCAAGTTCAAGCGCCAGCTCAACGACGTGCGCGACGAGATCAAGCGCCAGATCCCCATGGAAGAGCTGGAGAACGCGGTCAAGATCGACCTCCCCAGCGGGCCGGGCGGCGAGCCGCCGCACACCCCTTTTGGCCTTCACGCGTCGCCGGGCGCCTCCAACGTGCTCCTGACCTGGAATCCCTCCCCGGGCTCCACGAGCTATACGATCCGGCGGTCGACGGCGGCCCAGGACCCCTGGCTCATCATTGCCATGAACATCACCGAGCTGGCGTGGACCGACACCGATGTCCAGCCGGGCAAAACCTATCACTATACGGTCACCGGAGCAAACGACACCGGGGAGAGCGGCAACTCCGATGAGGTCACCGCGACGATTCCCGGCGGCGACGCGCTGCCCGCGGCGGCCGCCGCCGCAGCGCCGCCGGCCCCGGAAACCGCCGCCCCCGCTCCTGCCGTGCCGCCCCCGGCTCCGACGGCAGCCGCGGCGCCTGCCAACGGAAACGGGGACTATCCCAAGGAACCCCCCTTGCCCGAGGAAAAGGGACAGCCCTCCGCGCCCGAAGTGAAGCCCTCCTAGCGAAGAGGGACCACGCGGGCGATCCGCCGGGGAGGGGCGCCCTTCAGACCTTCGCGGTCCGGCTGCGCCGGACGTGCTTGCCTTCCGACGCCCCGCCCGCCGCGCACTTCGTGCAGTACCCGAAGAGCGTGTGGTTGTGGTGCACGATGGTGAACTCGTGCGCCTTCGCCGAGCGCTCCTGCTCCTCCTCGATCCTCGGGTTCGAGAACTCGATGATCTCGCCGCAGCTCAGGCAGACCATATGGTCGTGGTGGCGGTGGCCGATGACGTGTTCGTAGACGACGCGGTCGCGCCGGAACGGGCGCTCCTCGACGAGGCCCGCGTCGACCATCACTTTCAGGGTCCGGTAGACGGTGACGCGACCGACGCCGCGGATGGCCTTGCGCGCCCAGCCGATGAGATCGTCGGCGGTGAAGTGCTGGTGGTGCGAGAAGACGATTTCGGCCAGCTTGAGGCGCTGGTTCGTGCAGGAGAGTCCCTGCTGGCGCAGCGCGACGCGGAAGGCGTCCATTTCCTTGCCGATGTCGAGGGACATGCCCGTATTCAAGCCGGGCCGCAGGGGCCCGTCAAGGGGACGGGAGAAATCGTTGCTACTGATAGTCTTCATTCAATGCCCGGAGGAAGGCGCGCAGGGCGTCCAGATCCGCCGCCAGGAGTGCGACGCCGGACAGCTCGGGCGCGGCGTTCGGGACCTGGCCCGCGCGGGCCAGCATGGAGAAGGCGACATAGTGGCGGATCACGTCGTCCAGCGCGTCCTTCTGCCCCGTGTGGAAATACGGACCCGACTGGCCCAGGTCCCGGAGGATCGGGGTCTTGAACCGCGCGATCGTTCCGGCGAGGTCGCCGTTCGTCGCCGGGGTGGAGGCGCCGAGCAGCGCCGTCAACGCGGCCTGCGGCGCCGGCACGTGGGGATTGGCGAAGACGTTCCAGAGCCCGAGGTCGGTGCGGCCGGGGGCCGTCAGGCGGGGCAGGTCGAGGAACCTCCCCGTGCCCGTCGGATTGGCCGCGGTCAGCGGCAGGTCGGCGTCGGTGCGCGCCGCGAGGGTCGGCACCGCGGCGACCACGGCGGCGAACTGTCCGGTGCCGTGGATCGCATCATACTCGCTCTGCGCGGCGCCGATGTTGTGGAAGTTGAAGTCCGAGAAGTGGGGCGGGGCGTGGCAGGCGAGGCAGTTCCCGATCTTCCCCGCCGCGAGTTCCGGGGCCGTGGGCGGGACCGACGAGGGTTCGGCCAGGAAGATCTTCAGCCCGTCCAGCTCCTTCGCGCCGAACTCCCAGTCCTGGGCGTGAAGCGCAAACGAGCCCTCGGCCGGCGTGACGAAGGCCGGCGCCGCGAGGCTCAGCACCAGGCCCCGGAGCCGGCGCGCATAGTCGAGGTCCGACTCGCCGGGATCGGGCTGCGCCGGTAGTCCGTTTTTCGCCAGGAACGCATCATAGGGCGAGCCCTGGTGCTCGTCTCCGGCTCCGCGCAGGAAGCGGAGCGAATCGACGTACGCCGCGACGAGGGCCGCGACCGCATCGAAAATCTGCTGGTCCGTCGCGGTCGCCACGTCGATGTGGAAGGCCGGCGGGAGGACGAGCTCCGGGGGGATGCCCTTGCCGGTGCCGCCGAGCAGGACCGCATAGGACAAGCCGCCGAAATCCGCGGCCAGGGTGCCCTTCCCGCTGTCGCCGCGGATGATGCTCGCGAGATGGGCGACCGCCTGGGGCTGCTCCGCGGGAAGCCATCCGAAGTTGCGGCCGCTGAACGTCTCGCGCACGAGTTCCTCGATCGTCGCGAATTCCCCGTCGAAGTGGAGGAAGAGCGGCGTCGATCGCGGAATGCTGGAGTCGACGAGCGACGGGGAGTTGCGCGGCGTGACGCTGCGGCCGTCGCCGCGGTCCGGGATCGGGCTGCGGCGGGCGAAGTCGGCATAAGTCCGCACGCCGCCGCTGGGGCTGGCCAGGTGTTCGTCGACCAGATGGCAGGCGCGGCAGTTCATCGAGGTCCCCTTGAAGGGGCCGCGCAGGTTGCCGATCACGCCGACGCTCTCATCCATCACCGGATCCCCGGCGGCCAGGACGCCGTTGGGATCGCCGCCGGCGTTCGCGAAGAAGAACTGGGCGAAGCGGGTCTCCAGGAACAGCCGTTCCCCCGCGGCGACCTCGGGCGGGTCGGGCGTCTCGCCGACCTCCTCCGATTTCTTGGCGCAGGAGCCGAGCGCCGCCACGAACAACACGACGGCCAGGACGCGGTTCAATCTCATCATGTGGTTCTCGAGTCGGTCTAGAAAGTGACCCCGAAGATCAGGCGGAAGGACCACTTCGTGTTGTCGTCGTCGGTGAATTCGTAGCCCCGGCCGAACGTCACCTGGTGCAGGATGGTGAAGGTCGCCCACCAGGAACCTGAGCTCACATGCACGTTGGGTCCTGCGTAATCCGCGCGGGTCGATCCGCCGTTGAAGACGTCGTAGCGGGCGACGTCATAGGCTTCGATGCCGATCGCGAAGGAGGGCGAGAAGCTGTAGGAGATCCCGAAGGTGTTGAACAGTTCGTGCTCCCAGGTCCACTGGGGGCTCTGGTCGGGATCATCCGCCTGGCTGAGTTCGGCCTCATAGACGAAGTTGTAGGCGAAGGTCCAGGGTCCGATCTCCTTGGAAAGGACCAGCTTGGTCTCGATTTCGTACGAGGTGTTGGAAAATGCCAGTTCCGCGTAGAGGAGCACGCCGACCCAGTCCACCGAGGGCTCCGTCAGCTTGTACTTCCACTCGGTGGACATGCTCTCGAATCCATAGGAGCGCTCGTTCTCGAATCCGGGCACGCCGGTGTTGCCCTGGTAGGCGGTGTTGAGGTAGATCGAGGCGTTCAGCCGGTCGGTGATCCCGTACTCGATCTCTTCCCGGAGCAGCAGCCCGTTCCAGATCCCCGCGTCCTTGCGGGTCTGGAGCGTCGCCGACTGCTCGAACTCCCAGGTGCCCTGGGGAAGGGTCTTGGCCTCGTAGCTGTAGGTGAACTTCCGGTCGTCCGCGTGGACCGCCGCCACGCCGGAAAGGGCCAGGATGCCCGCCAGCAGGGTGGTTTTCCGGATCGATCGCATGAAGCCTCCTGGAATCGGGACCGTCGAGAACCGCGAATCACGTTCCCTGGCTGGCTTCCGGAAGGAGGCTGGCTTGGGGGGCCTATTTCGTCAGGATGAGTTTTCCGTTCTTGGTCAGCTGAAGCCGGTACTCCTGGCCGTCGTGGAGGATGATGACTTGGCGGCCGCCCTTCAGGATCTCCCCGCTCGTCACCGTCGCCCGCTCCGGCTCCCGGCGCGGGGGCGTCCCCTCCGGGGGATCCGGCTTAATTGAAATCATGTTTCATACTAGGATGCCAACGAAAACGGCCGTGTCAAGACATAAAGTGAGAATGGGTTTCAAACAGGGGGGAGGAGGCCGGCCGCCGCTAGAGGAGCGGATCG
>DASQOM010000326.1:0-22948 GCA_035644495.1 Planctomycetota bacterium
TGCCCTGTTTGCAAGGCACGATTCGGTATCCTGGAGGCGTGTATGCGCGGATCGGATAGACTCTCGGTAAGCCGTGTGCGGGAAACCCGCCAGCACGGTTTGAAAGGGAGAGGCTGGCGGTAGCCAGTCTTTTACCAATGACGAGGCTGCTGCTGGCCGGGGCGGGGGGCTTCCTGGGGTCCGTCGCCCGCTACGGGATTTCCCTTCTGATGGCCCCGCTGACGGGGACCTTCCCCTGGGCGACCCTGGCCATCAACGTCGCAGGATGCTTCCTGATCGGCCTGGCGATGCCGTGGGTCGAGGGGAGGCCCGAGTGGCTGGTTTTCGTCGTCCCGGGCGTCCTGGGCGGTTTTACGACGTTTTCCGCGTTCGGGCACGAAACCCACAGGCTGGCACAGGGGAATAGCCCCCTCCTGGCAGCCGTTTATGTGGTGGCCAGCGTCGGTTTCGGGCTGGCGGCGGTCTGGGTCGGCCGCGGACTGGCAAAATAGGCGGAGTTGACCCTCACTTCGGCTCTGTGGTAAAATTCCCCCGTTATGGATGAGAAGCAGGCCAAGCTCGCTGCGATGGAGTCCGACAAGGAGCGGAAGATCCGCCATTATATGTCGCTCCAGGACCAGACGGATGCCATGAACGAGCAGATCTACCGGATCTGCTGCGACGTGGAAGCGCTGAACGTCCAGATCAATGCGCTGAAGGAAGAGCTCAAGAAGGCGGCCCTCAAGGGCGCCAGGCCGGCCAACGGCGTCCACAACCCCGCGCCCAACGGAAACGGCGGGGCGCACCCCCCCGCCGGGCAATAAAAAAGGGCCCCCTTGCGGGAGCCCTTTTTTCAATCCTGGGATGAAAGTGCGGGTCGCTCTTATTCGGGGATGATCAGCTGCCAGCCGGCCTGCAGGTTGGAGCCGTCCTCGCGGATCTTCTTCTCGACGTTCGCGTCGACGATCAGCTTGATCATGTCCAGGATCCCGATCTTGCGCTCCGCCGCGAACTTGGCGGCAATGTTCCAGAGGCGGTCGCCGGGAGCCACCTGGTGGACCTTCGCCCCGGCGGGAACGTCGGCCGGCGGCGGGTTCAGCGTCGTCGCCGCCGTCCCGGTGCCCGGGACGCTGCCGTTCGCCCCCTTCACGGGGAGCTCGGGCATCGTCAGGTTGAGGCCGACCTGCAGGGTGTTCGGATCCTCGATCGCGTCCCTGTTGGCCTCGTAGATCTTCTGGTAGTGGCGGGAGGTGTTGTAGACTTTCACCGAGATGCCCGAGAGGGTGTCGCCGGGCTGCACCGTATAGACCTTCTGGCCCGTGGCGGTCGTCTTCAGCGCAGTGTCCGTCTTCGGGGCGGCGTCGGGGGGCGGCGTCACGTCCCTCACGACCGGCGCCTCTTCCTTCTTCTCGACGGCCTGCTTCGGGGGCAGGATGATCTTCTTGCCGACGCGCAGCGAGGTCGGTTTCACGTCCGGGTTGGCCGCCGCGATCATCAACGCGTAGGACTTGCTGCCGTAGTGCTTCTGCGCGATGGTGTCGAAGGTGTCCTTGTCCTTGATCACGTACTCTTCGCCGGTCGGGGAGATTTTCTTCTCGTTCTTCTCCTCGCTGCCCTTGATGGTGGCGGGAGGCTTGGGGGTGTCGGTGCCGAACTGCCGGGCGGCATCCTTGTAGAGCCGGCTCTCCTCCTCGGACAGGCGGGTGGAGGCGGGATCGGCGCCGGAGTTCGTGCCGACGATCACGGCGGGATCGCCGCCCGGGGCCCGCGGCCCGGCGTCGTCCTTCGGGGTGGTTTTCTGATCCAGCACGATGAGCGCGACCAGCGCGGCCACGATGGCCGCCGCGATTCCGACCTTTACCTGGGTGTTCATCCCTCTCTCCTCTCGCCTCTAAGATTTATGGACGGACGTGAAAATCGGTGTGGATGGAGTTGCGACGGGAACCGGCGGGACCAGCCCCTCTCTCATTCTTCCCCCTGAACTACAGGGACAGTATATGCAGGTTCCGGAGCTTGTCAAGTTATAACTTATAAAGTGTCCACGAAAAACCACAAACAAGCCCGTCATGTTTGTGGTAGCTCCGGGGGCGAAAGCTAGGATAGGGCCCATGTCCCTGTACCAGCGGCTGCTGCGCGCCGGCCAGATCCCCGTCCTCCTCGCCTTCCTCGCCGCCGCCGCCTGGGCCGGCCTCAGGCTCCCCGACTTCGCCGTCGAAGCCGGCACCGACGTCCTCCTCGACCAGGCCGATCCCGACCTCGCGTACTACAATCAGACCCGCGCCGACTGGGGCAGCGACGAATACGTCATCGTCTGCTGCCACCGCAAGGAAGGATGGTTCACCCCCGGCTCGCTCGCCCTCCTCGCCGGCTTCGTCCGCGACATCCAGCGCCAGCCTTACTGCCGCAACGTCCTCACGATCGGCGGCGTCCCGCTGCTCCGCAACAAGCCCCCGGGACTCTTCCCGGTGCCCGTGTTCCTGATCGACAAGGAGGGCGGGCTCGATCCCAAAATCGACCTCGACAAGGCCCGCGCCGAGCTCGTCGAGCACACCCAGGCGCGCGGCAACCTCCTCTCGGCCGACGCGAAGGACCTCTCCCTCCTCGTCTACCTCGAGGTTCCGGAGGACGCCAACGCGATCGAGGCCGAGCGCAACCGGCTGATGGGCTCTCCGCGCTCGCCGGAGATCGACCGCAAACTCCGGGAGATCGAGGTGCCGTTCCAGGCCAGCGTGGTGGAGCAGGGCGCCCGCCGCGGCCTCCTCGTCGCCGGCCTCCGAAAGCTCGCCGCCGCGTGGCGTCCGAAGCTCGACGAACCCGTCCGCCTTTCCGGCCTCCCGATCATCAACATCGTCCTGCGCGAACACATCAAGGCCGACATCGTCACGTTCGGGGTCGTCGCGCTCAGCGTCTTTACGCTCACGTTCCTCGCGATCTACCGGCGCCCGCGCTGGGTGGCGCTGCCCATCCTCTCGTGCATCCTTCCCGTCGCCCTCATGCTCGGCCTCATGATCGCCATGGGCCGCAAAACGACCGTGATCACGTCGAACATGCCGGTGCTGCTCTTCGTCCTGACGCTGCCGTACGCGGTCTACTACATCGAGCGCTATCTCGAGCGCCGCGCCGCGCACCCCGACGAGGACGCGGCCTTCACCGCGACGCGGGCCCCGATGGAGATCTGGAGCCCCTGCCTGTTCAGCGTGCTCGCGACGATGGTCGGCACCGCCGCGCACATCCCGAGCGGCATCATCCCCGTCCGGACGTTCGGCGTGATGATGACCATCGGCATGGGCCTGAGCCTGGCGGTCATCATGCTCTTCCTGCCCGCGACCGTCCTCCCCCTCAAGGCGGTGGGCGGCGCCGGCGCCAGCCCCGACCGCGAACCGCGCGGGCCCCTCAAGGCGCTGCTCGGCCTCGTCCTCGGCGCCCCGAAGGCCGTCATGATCTTCAGCCTCGCCGTGCTCGCGGTCTCCGTGTGGGGGACGACCAAGATCAAGGTCGAGACCAAGTTCATCGACTACTTCCGCGCGAAGAGCGAGATCTACCAGGGCCTCGATTACATCGACAACCGCATGGGCGGCACCACGCCCTTCGAGGTCCTACTGAAGTCGAGTGTCCCCGGCTTCTTCAAGACCCCCGATGGCCTCGCCGCCCTCGACACCGTCGGCCAGTTCATCGCGGGCATCCCCGAGACCGGCAACGTCCGCTCGCTGAAGACCCTCGTCGACGAAGCGCGCAAGGCGTTCACGAAGCCCGACGGAAAGGTGACCGTCAAGGACGCGCAGATCCTCGGCCTCGTCGCCGGCATGGCGAAAGATCAGGTCCGCGAGTTCTGCAACGCCGACTTCACCGTCTCGCGGGTCATGATCCGCATGCGGGAAACGGCGCCGTCGCTCAACCGCAACCGCATCCTCGGCCAGCTGCGCGACTATCTCGCGCTGAAGAAGGACAGCGACCTGAAGCTGGTGGAGGCTCGGCCGACGGGCGTCTTCCTGCTCTACGCCAACATGCTCAACACCCTCATCCGCAGCACCAAGGAGACGTTCGTGCTCGCGGTGCTCGGCATCTGGCTGATGCTCGTGATCCTCTTCCGCTCGCCCATCATGGCGACGCTGGTGCTGCTGCCGCAGGTGCTGCCCGTGCTGCTCGTGCTCGGCGTGATGGGCTTCTTCGGCGTGGCGCTCGACATGGTCACGGTCATCATCGCCTCCGTCGCGATGGGCGTCGGCATCGACGCGGCCATTCAGTACGCGGTGCGCTTCAAGGCGGAGTTCGCAAAGGACGGGGACCTGCGGGCGGCGATCCGCCGCTCGCACGCGACGATCGGCCGCGCGATCCTGATCGCGACGTCGATCGTCTTCACCGGCTTCTCGATGCTCTGCTTCTCCCAGTTCGTTCCGACGATCTACTTCGGACTGTTCACGGCGCTGGCGATCCTGATGGGCCTCTTCGCCTCGCTCACGACGCTCCCCGCATCCTTCATCCTGCTCAACTACCCGAGGAAGAAGCCGTAATTGGGGGGGAGGGGAGCACCGACCGAGGGACGTCGCCGCGACCTACGGTGCTGAAGAGTTTGATCGACTGCCAAGCCCGCGGAGCGAACGACTGCTCGAAAAGCAGCTCGGGAGTCGGACCCGCCGGCTTGCCGAGTTGAGATCGTCTAGGACGAGGACGACCAGGTCCGCCGTGAGCCTGGTCCGCCTGATCACCGACCGGGAAGCATCCCCACGACGCCGAATCCAGCTCCCCCCAGAGGGGCAGGGGCGCGACTTCTCAGATGCTTGATGCCTGTCAGGCCGTTTTGGGCCTCTGCCCCTTATACCACCACAGCACCAGAGGAGAGGCGACGTAGACCGACGAGTACGTTCCCACGATCACGCCGATGATCAGCGGGAAGGAGAAGTCCGCGATGCCGCCGCCGGTCGTCGCCGTGAAGACGTAGAGCACGATCGCGGAGAGCCAGACCGTGAACGAGGTCAGGATCGTCCGCGACAGCGTCTCGTTCACGCTGTTGTTGATCAGCTGGGAGAAGGTCGACTTCTTGTCGGTGTGCAGGTTCTCGCGGATGCGGTCGAAGACGACGATCGTGTCGTTGATCGAGTAGCCGATGATCGTCAGGATGGCGGCCAGCGTGTTCAGGCTCATGTCGAAGTTCAGGCCCCAGTTCTTGGGGACGATCGCGCCCGCCACCGCCGTGAAGCCCAGGGCGAAGAGGGCGTCGTGGATCAGCGCGACGACGGCCGCGACGCCGTAACGCCACGAGTCGAAGCGGATGGCGACGTAGACGATCATCATCGCCCACGAGACGACGAAGGCCCAGAAGGTGGAGTTGCGCAGCTCGGTTGCGACCGCGCTGCCGATCTTGCCGCTGGAGAGGAAGGGCGTCGAGGAGAGGTCGGTGTCCAGCGCGCTCTTGATCGCGTCGCGCATCTTGCTGACCTTCTCCTGGTCCTCGGCCACCTTCCTGGTCGGGGCGAACTTGTACTTCTTCAGGCCCTGAGGGGGGTTGGGCAGCTCGTCGAGGGCGAAGAGGGCGTTGCCCTGCGTGTCCAGTCCGCAGATGTCCTTCACCAGGCCGATGGCCCCGATCTTCTTCTTCAGATCGGCGGGGTTCGACTTCTCCTCCTTGACGTACATCACGAAGCCCTTGCCCTCAGGCTGGCCCTCCAGCTTGCGGATGTTCTTGTCGATATCCGCGTCGGCCTCCTCCTCGAAGGGCTCGTGGGAGAGGGAGTCCTTGAAGACGGCCTGGATGTCCTTCTTGATGTCGTCGATGGCCGTGTTCGAGGTGCGCATCTGGAAGGTGCGGGAGGAGCCGCCCGTGAGCATGGCGGCGCTCTTGGAGCCGGGCTCGGCGACGGTCTGGATCTCGGCGTCCGCGTACTTCTCCCGGCCCTCGGGCCCCTTGATGCTGTGGATGGAGTTGCGGACCTGGTCGATGCTCAGCGCCTTGTTCATCGCGAAGGCGACGTCGGCGCCGCCCTTGAAGTCGATGCCGTAGTTCTTCTCGCCCCGGGAGATGAAGATGCCCATGACGATGACCGTGCCGATGATCGAGCCCATGACGCAGGCCTTCGCGTACTTGATGAAGTCGATCTTCGGATTCGACAGCAGCTTCATCATCTTCCACTCGGTGACGCCGCCGCTGAGCAGCATCTTGAGGAAGACCTTGCCGCAGAAGAGGACCGTGAAGAGCGTGGTCATGATGCCGATCGCGAGCGTGATCGCGAAGCCCTGCACGGGGCCCGTGCCGAAGTTCCAGAGGACGACGGCGGCGATCAGCGTGGTGACGTGCGTGTCGATGATCGTCATGAAGGCGCGGTCGTGGCCGGCCTCGAACGACTGCGAGGCGCTCTTGCCCTTGTTCTGCTCCTCGCGGATGCGCTCGTAGATGAGGATGTTGGCGTCGACGGCCATGCCGATCGTGAGGACGACGCCGGCGATGCCGGGCAGGGTGAGGGTCGCGTTGAAGAAGGCCATGACCGCGATCAGGTACACGAGGTTGAGGATCATGGCGATCACGGAGATGAAGCCCGAGGTGCGGTAGTAGATGATCATGAAGACCGACACCGCCAGGATCGTGATGCCGCTGGCCAGCAGGCCGCGGCGGATCGCGTCCTCGCCCAGGGTCGGTCCGACGAAGGTCTCGGACTCGGGCTTTCCGGGGCCGCCCTCGATGGAGCCGATGGGGGCGGGGAGGCTGCCGCTGCGCAGGATGATCGAGAGTTCCTTGGCGTCGTTCTGGTCCTTCGCGCCGGAGATCTGGCCGTGGCCGCGGAAGGAGGGCGACTGCACCGCGGGGGCGGACTTGACCTTGCCGTCGAGCATGATGACGATCAGGCCCGGGGGGCGCTGGTTGTAGAGCCGCTCGGCCGCGTCGTCGAACATCTTCGCGCCTTCGGCGTTGAGGGTGAAGGACGTGACCCAGCGGGAGCCGCCGGGGACCATCTCCTGGCGGGCCTCGGCGTCCTCGATGTGGCGGCCCTCGATGACGGGCGCCTTCATCACCAGGATCTGCGCGCCGTAGGCCTCGTAGTCGCCGCCGCGGCCGCGCTCGGTGTTGTCCACGACTGAATAGTCCTGGGGGACGACCTTGTCCTTGTTGTAGCGCTCCTGCATGTCCCTGGGGGCGGCGGCATGGAGCTCCAGCTTGCCCGACGTCTCGATGAGGCGTTTGTAGTCGCGGAGGCCGTCGGCATCGACGCCGGCGAGCTGGATGATGATCTCGTCGTCGCCGCGGGAGTTGATCTTGGGCTCCTTGAGCTGCTTGGCCTCGACGCGGCGGCGGATGACGTCGGTGGCGATCTTGGTGGCGGTCTCGCGGTTTCCGCTGAAGCCGGGTTCGAAGAGGACCTTGTAGCGCAGCTCGGCGCCGCCGGCGAGGTCGATGCCGAGGTTGATCTTGGCATCGGCGACGAAGGAGGGCTTGCGGGGGATCGGCGCCACGACGTAGGCGGCGATGACGGTGAGCACGACGATGGCGATGAAGCGGGTGCGCGTGTCCTGGCCCATATCGCGTCCTGAAAACGAAGCCTAGGTTCCGTCCAAATCCGCCCGAGTCGGGGGGGAGGGGGAGTCTGCGTTCCGGGGGCTAGCTCTTCTTGTCCTGCGCCGGGGCCTGGGGATCGGTCTTGACGGCGCCCTCCAGCCCCGCAATCGACGCCTTGCTCACCCGGATGCAGACGTCATTGCGCTCGTCGATGCATAAGGTGACGTCCGGCTCGTCCGGCTTCACCTGCTTGACGACGCCGTAGATGCCGGAGGCGGTGACCACATGGTCGTTCTTCTTGAGCGACGCCATCATCGCGTCGCGCTCCTTGCGCTGCTTGCTCTGGGGGCGGATCATGAGGAAGTACATGACCACGAAGATCATCGCGAACATCGGGAGCATCTTGAGCAGCTCGCCCGGGCCGCCCTGGGGGGCGGCGGCCTGCGGCGCCGCGCCCGCCGCCACGTCCTGGAGGAATAAAAGCATGTCCATAGGTCGGGGCATTATACAAACGACGCGGTCGAAGGCGAGAGAAATCCCTCGGTCCGCGCGAGGCGCGCCCGCCCGGCTTTTCCGCCGGAAATGGTGCTAAAATGAATCTGATTATGGGTTCCCCCGCGGTTCGTCAAAGGCAGGGAATCCACCCATGACCGGGCCCATTATGGGCCGGGATGGGCTTGACAAGCATTCGCGGTCGTACTAAGGTGAACGCCATGGCGGCTGCCCCGGAGACCCGACGCGCGCACCCGAGACGCCGCGTCGGCAACGTCGAGATGTATTTCTACCGGGCTTCCCCCACCATCACGCCGCAGCTGCGCCGCAACATCGGCTCCGAGATCGTCGACATCTCCCCGGGCGGCGCCCGCGTCCGCGTCAGCGAACCCGTGGGTCGCGGGGAGACCGTGACCCTCGAGCTGCGCGACCGAACCTCGGGCGAGTCGTTCCGCGCCCGCGGGGAGGTCCGCTGGGCCGCGCAGACCGGGCCCGGGCTCGTCCTCGGCGTCCAGTTCAGCGAGCACTATACCCCCGTCGGGGCGCGCGAAACGTTCACGGGCGCCGTCGCCACCGCCGTCGCGCCCGCGGCCGCCAAGCCCGATTCGTCCGCGGACATCCTCCTTGCCCCCGAGGAGAAGCGCAAGGCCGCGCGCTTCGAGTTGTACGACTATGTCATCACGGTCTACCGGCAGGGCGCGCTCGCCTCCCAGGGCTTGAAGCGCAACCTCGGTCGCCGGGTGCTCGACATCAGCCAGTCCGGCGTCCAGCTCGAAGTCTCCGAATCCCTCGACGCCGGCGCGCTGGTGCAGTTCACGCTGCACCTGAACGCGCTTTCCGACTCGCTCGACGCGCTCGCCGCCGTCCGCTGGTGCCGCCCCGATCCGGCCGTCGCCGGGTCCAGCTGGCGCGCCGGCTTCCAGTTCCTCAACCTCGGGGATGCGCAGCGCCGGAAGATCGAGTTCATGCGCAAGTGGTTCACCCGGCCCCGCAAGAAGTAGCGCCCTCGCGCCGCTGTTGACTTCGATCCCCGTTCCGCCTAGCCTATCAGCAGCAGTCCATTTCGAATTCGGGTTGGGAAGGGTCCGGGGCTGTGAGAGGCGCACGCCTCCGCCCGCGCATTTCCCTTCGCCTTCCCCGCGCAAGCACCTTGAGCGGGACTCCCTGATCCTTGCGTGAAAGGATTCCATCATGGTCCACCTCTCTCTTCACGTCCATCTTCTGGTCGGCGCCCTCGTGCTCGCCTGCGCCCCGGCCGCCGTCGCCCAGACCGTCACCCCCGGCCTGCAGGGCGATTACTGGGGACCCAATCTCGCCGCCATCCCCGCGACCCCCGGCGTCCCCGCCGGAAATCCGAACCTGACGCGCGTCGACGCCACCGTCGACTTCGCCGACGCGACGTATCCCGGCGCTTTCGCCAACGCGGACATGTACGTCATCCGCTGGACCGGCTTCGTCAAGGGTCCGGTCACCGGCACCGTCACGTTCTTCACGAACACCGACGACGGCGTCGAGCTCGTGGTGAACAATGTGACGCCGGCCCTCATCTCCAACTGGACCGATCACGGAGCGACCGACGACCAGGGGAACTTCGACATGGTCCAGGGCCTCTGGTATCCGATCCGCCTGACGTTCTACGAACGGGGGGGCGGCGCCGTCACCCATCTGACCTGGTCGTACGCCGGGCAGGCCCGCGCCGTGATCCCGTCCGGCGCAATGTCTGCGACGACGCCTCCGGGGCCTGCGGCGCCGACGCTGAGCATCGCGACTCCGCAGAACCGGACGCCGCTGATCAGCCTGAGCTGGACGGCCGTGGCCAATGCCTCCAGCTACACCCTCCTGCGCAGCTCCCAGTCCGGGACGGAGACGGCCTACCAGACCGTTGCCGGCACAACCTACGACGACACGGGCGTCGGGTTCGGGGCGATGTACTTCTACGTCGTCCGTGCGGGGGTGGGGGCGACGATGACCGGCAACTCGAACGAGGTCAGCGGATCGCCGCAGCCGCTGCCGCCGAGGACCACCAAGACCAGCAACGACCACCCGCTCTGCGGACTGGGATCGATCGGCGGGGTTCCGGAGCTCCCGGCGCTGGGGCTTCTGGCGGTGGTTCTCCTGCAGACTGGACGATTCCGCCGGCGCTGAATCGCCTGGGGGGAGGGGGAACCTTCACGGCATGCTTCAGCCGGACCCCCAATCGGCCGAAAAGCCTATATACTCTTTGTCTGTCAACATGAGCAGAACGTCCGGCCGCAAGGTCCAGCTGCCCCACACGATCTTCCGCGAGGTCGCCGTCCTGGACGGCTACCTGGGCGCGGCGGGTCCGGCGCACATCTTCCAGGCCAAGTTGAGCAACCTGCCCGCGCTCATCGGGGAGATGATGATCGCCGGCGAAAGCGACCCCAACCTCTTTCAGCTCGACTATAAGTTCACCATGGGCAAGGGCCCGATCACCGATGAGGGCGTCATCGCGGCGATCCGGTCGCGCGCCGACGTCCTGTGGAAGGAGTTCAAAGGCGGAACGGCCGCGAAGAACCGGGAGCGGTATCTGCGCGTGATCGACGGCCGCCTGCTCGACAATCCCAGCCTGGCCGTCCGCGCGCCCGCCCACCAGGGCGGCGACAGCCGGGACGCGGAGCGCCTGATCTCCGAGGACCGCGCCCTCCGCAAGCTCAACCACCGCAACATCGTCCGCCGTTACGCCCGCGTCGACGACCCGTCGCTCGGCCCGTGCATCCTCATGGAGCACGTGCAGGGGAAGACGCTGGACCGCATCTGGCGTCGTCGCGGGGAGAACAAGCAGGGTCCGCTGCCGCTGCCGGCCGTCGCCCATATCGCCTACCAGCTGGCCCACGCGCTGTCGCACGCGCACCAGCAGGGGGTGGTGCACGGGGAGATGCATCCGGCCAACATTCTGATCGAAGAGTCGCCGACCGCGAAGACCAAGGGCGTCGTCAAGCTCGCGGGCTTCGGCGGGGGCGGGGCGGGCGGGGCGACCGCGCTGCCGTACTCCGCGCCGGAGCAGGTGCGCGACGGCGTCCCGTCGCCGGCCACCGACGTGTATCAGCTGGGCGCGACCCTCTACGTCCTGGCGACCGGCAGGCTGATGTACGAGTCGGCGAGCCCGGACGATCTGCGCGAGCTGCTGGTGTCCGGCGAGCCGCATCCTGCGCGCGTGCACCACTCGCGCCCGGAGATCTCTCCGCGCTTCGAGGCGCTGATCGAGGCGGCGCGCGAAAAGGATCCGGCCAAGCGCTGGCCGGTGTCGAAGGTCGTCGAGGAGATCACGCAGATCTACGCGTCGAAGTCGTTTTCGCTGGACGACGCGCCCAAGGGAAGCATCGCGGAGGAGCTGATCGTCCGGGTGCAGACGGACTACGCGCTGAAGGATTTCTACCGCGCCCTCGAGGCGCTCGACATGGCGAAGGACTTCCTGGAGGGCGTCCCGGGCCCGCGCGGGGAAGAGGTGCGCCGGCGCTTCGACTCGCTGAGCGCGCAGATCGAGCCGCACCGCGTGGCCGTGGAGCAGGTGAGGACGGTGCAGAAAAAGCACATCGCCCCCGTGGATCACCTGATGGAGGAGCTGTATACGCGCTACGGCAACGGCGAGCCGCTGCTGACGCACAAGGACAAGGGCGTCATGAAGGGCGAGGGCACGGACACGGTGATCGTGAAGCGCTCCCTCATCGACGGCATCCTGCAGCACACGTCGGCGGCGATCCAGGCGCTCTCGACCATCAACGCGGAGCTCGTGGGGGACATGCATCGCAAGATGGTGGACCGCGCCAGTTCGCAGGAGGAAGCCTGCAGCGATCTCGCGAAGCGCATGATCCAGTTCGGCGACGACTATATCAAAGGATAGCGCAGTAGCCAGAGATCCCGCGCGGTAGGCGACTTCGGGAAAACCCTACCGGCAAGTCGCCCATATTGCATTCCTCCCCCAGGCGTCCCCCTTCATTTCACGTTTACACCCGCTGGCACAGCGCTTGCTCTCCCTCCCGCCAACGGGACTCCGATTTTCTAATTTTGGGAGAGCACATGTTGAGACAAGGGTGGAGTGGGGTGGTCACGGCGATCCTGGTGACGGTGATGTCGGCGCGCGCCGGATTCGCGCAGGATTCTTCCTCGAAGGACGAGGAGATGCGGGATCTGAAGCGGCGCCTGGAGATCCTGGAGAAGGAGAAGCAGCAGCGGGAACAGCAGGCGCCTGCGGGCGCGGCGGTCGTCACCGAACCGGTCGAGGAGAAGTGGTACGACAAGGTCCACGTCGGCGGCGGCGTGCGGACGGAGTACCGCGCGATGGAGGTGCCGGTCGGCACCACCAGCAAGTACACGAGCGACTTCACGCTGGCCAGCGGCCGTCTGTACACCGGGGGAAAGATCAACGACGTCTTCTCGGCGACCCTGAACGCGGAGTTCACCTCGGGAGGCGCCTCGGTGCTGGATGCGATCTGCCAGATGAAGGTGGCGGACGCCTTCAACATCTTCGTCGGCCGCATGCTGCCGGCGACGGACCGCTCGAACTCGGACGGGCCGTATTACCTGTCCACCTGGGACTTCCCGTTCTTGTCCGACGGCTTCAACGCCGCCGGCAAGCTCGGCGACCGTGATGACGGCATCACGTTCTGGGGCGACGTGGGCGCCTTCAAGTACTGGGCCGGCGTCTACGAAGGCAACGACCATGGCGCGCCCACGGCCGCGTTCGGCGACCGGCTGCTGGTTGCCGGCCGGGTGCAGTACAACTTCATGGACCCGGAGCCCGGCTACTACCTCCAGAGCACGTACTACGGCGACAAGAACATCCTGGCGATCGGCCTGGTGGCGAACTACCAGGGCGGCGGCACGGGGATCGGCGCGGGGACGGGAGTGACCGGCTTCGGCAACGTGGCCGTCGACTTCCTGTGGGAACAGAAGCTGTCGTTCCTGGCGGACGGCACGGCCACCGTGGAAGCGGCGTACTACTACTTCGGCCGCCACGGGTTCAGCGTGCCCGTGACCCCCGGCGACCTGGGCGGAGGCTTCGACACCGGCTCGGGCACGGGTCTGCTCTTCTCGATCGCGTACCTGATTCCGGGCAAGGTCGGCTGGGGCCAGTTCCAGCCGCACTTCCGGTACCAGGGATTCAATGAATCCGAGACGAGCGGCCACAACCCGGTCGCGAACAATCACTCGAGCTACGACCTCGGCGTCAACTACGTCATGGTCGGCCACAATGCCCGAATCACGTTCGTGTACACGCACACCGACGTGACGGGACCGAAGGAGTTCGGCCAGTACGTCATCGGGACCCAGTTCCAGTTTTAAGAACGACCTTGTTGAAGGATTGAAATTCTCTACTACTTGGGAGGCAAGATCATGAAGTTGCTGAAGGGGTTTGGGGCGGCGGTCGCGCTGGCGCTGCTAGCGTCCTCCGGCTGGGCCGGCGAGCAGGACAAGGAGCCGATCAAGGTCGGCATCCTCCACTCGCTCAGCGGCACGATGGCGATCAGCGAAGTCTCGCTGCGCGACGTGACGCTCATGGCGATCGATGAAATCAACGCCACCGGCGGCGTCCTCGGCCGCAAGGTCGAGGCGGTCATCGTCGATCCGGCGTCGAACTGGCCGCTCTTCGCCGAGAAGGCGAAGCAGCTGCTGGTGCAGGACAAGGTCAGCGTCGTCTTCGGCTGCTGGACGTCGGTGAGCCGCAAGTCGGTGCTGCCGGTCTTCGAGAAGGAGAACGGCATCCTGTTCTACCCGGTGCAGTATGAGGGCGAGGAGTGCTCGCGCAGCGTGTTCTACACGGGCGCGGCCGTCAACCAGCAGGCCGGCCCCGCGGTCGACTACCTGCTCTCGAAGGAAGGCGGCGGCAAGAAGAAGTTCTACCTGCTGGGCACGGACTACGTCTATCCCCGCACGACGAACAAGATCCTCCGCCAGCAGCTGATCGCCAACGGCATCCCCGAGACGAGCATCGAGGAGGAGTACACGCCGTTCGGCCACCAGGATTACCAGACGATCGTCCGCAAGATCAAGGCGTTCGCCGCGGGCGGCGGCGCGGCCGTCGTCTCCACGATCAACGGCGACTCGAACGTGCCGTTCTACAAGGAGTTCGCCAACCAGGGCCTGACGTCGGAGAAGTGCCCCGTGGTCGCGTTCTCGGTCGCCGAGGACGAGCTGCGCGGCATGGACACGTCGTCCCTCGTCGGCCACCTGGCCGCGTGGAACTACTTCCAGTCGATCGACGCGCCCCAGAACAAGACGTTCGTGAAGGCGTTCAAGGCGTACTGCGAGAAGAACAGCCTGCCCGGCGGCGCGAAGCGCGTCACCGACGATCCGATGAAGACCGCCTATGTCGGGATCAACATCTGGAGGCAGGCGTGCGAGCAGGCGGGCACCACCAACGTGGACGCCGTCCGCCAGGCCATCGCGGGCCAGCACTTCCTGGCCCCGGGCGGCTGGGTGCAGATGGACGAGAAGAACCACCACCTGAAGAAGCCGGTCATCATCGGCGAGATCCTCGCCGACGGCCAGTTCCAGGAAGTGTGGCGCACGAAGGGTCTCGTCCGCGCCGAGCCCTGGAGCAAGTTCGTCAAGGATTCCAAGGAGAAGATCTCCGACTGGACGTGGCCCAACATCACGGGAAATGAGACCAAGGCGAAGTTCGAGGTGCCGGCTCATCCCTAAGCCTGTCCCGTTGTCGCTGATGTAACCCGATTCCGGGCCCCCGGGGTTGCGAAACCCCGGGGGCCCCCAACCCGAAAATAGAAAGCTGGGTCCTGAGGCCATGAGACACCTAGCGCAGTGTCTCGCGCTGATCTGCACGCTCGCTCAGACACCGCCTCCCGCCGACGAATTCACGAAGGCCGTCACGGATCTCGCCTCCCGCGACCGAAAGGCGCAGGACGCCGCGATCGAGACTCTCGGCCGCCTTCGCGATCCCCGCGCCCTGGTCCCCCTCACCGCCCTTCGGCAGGGCAACCTCTATCGGATGGGCGAACGGCTCGTCCTCGTCCCCATCGAAAAAGAGAAGAAGGTCTTCCTCAAGGACGGCACCGAGCTGGTGCCGCTCACCGATGCCCTCACCGGAAAACCGGCCCCCGGTCCGGACGGGAAGCCGCTCGTCGACCTCTCCACGCTGAAGCGCGTCGTCGCGACGAACGCGCTCAAGCAGAAGATCGCGCCGATCCTCAGCTCGCTCAGCCTCGCGAGCCCCGATCCCGACGCGCGCAAGTCCGCCGCCGGCCGCATGGGCGAAGACCGCGCGCCCGAGTCGATCCCGTTCCTCGAGGCCGCCATGGCCGGGGAGAAGGACCGCTGGGTGCGCCTGGCCATGGACGAGGCGATTCAGATGATCCAGCTGACCAACGCCGACGCGGGCATCCGGGAAAAGGCCGCCACGCATCTCGGCGACATCAAGGGCTCCAACGCCGTGCCGCAGCTCAGGGCGATGGTGACGGCGGGTCCGGACGGGAAGACTCCGGAAACGTCCAAGGCGGTCGTCGACGCGGTGCGCGCCGCCGTCAAGGACATCGAGTCCCATGAGGCGCTGACGCAGACCGTCAGCACGACGTTCGAAGTGCTGAGCCTGAGCTCGGTGCTGATGATGATCGCGCTGGGCCTCGCGATCACGTTCGGCGTCATGGGCGTGATCAACATGGCCCACGGCGAGATCCTGATGATCGGCGCCTACGCCGCCTATACGGTGCAGGGCCTCTTCCAGTCGCTGTTTCCCAATCACTACGACTGGTATTTCGTCGTGGCGATCCCCGTCTCGTTCCTCGCCTCCGCGGCGATGGGCATGCTGATCGAGCGGACCCTGCTGCAGCGCCTGTACGGCCGTCCCCTCGAAAGCATGCTGGCGACCTGGGGCATCAGCCTCATGCTCCAGCAGCTCGTGCGATCGTTCTACGGCGCCGCGAACGTCGACATCAAGAGCCCGTCCTACCTGACGGGCGGACTTCAGATCATGTCCGGCCTGACGTTGTCGTACAACCGCATCTTCATCTTCGCGTTCAGCTTCCTCTGCCTCCTGGGGCTCTACCTGCTGCTGTACCGGTCGCCGGTCGGCCTGCGCATCCGGGCGGTCGTGCAGAACCGCTCGATGAGCGCCTGCCTGGGCGTCGCGACGGGCCGGGTCGACGCGCTGACGTTCGCCCTCGGCGCCGGAGTCGCGGGCATGGCCGGCTGCGCGCTCAGCCAGCTGGGCACCGTCGGCCCCGGCCTGGGCCAGACCTATATCGTCGACGCCTTCATGGTCGTCGTGCTCGGCGGCGTCGGCAAGCTAATGGGCACCGTCGTCGCCGCGTTCGGCATCGGCGGGGTTAACAAGGTCCTCGAGTCGATGATCGGAAGCGCGCTGCCGAAGTGGGGGCCGATCCTGTCGAAGGTGGCCGTGCTCGCGCTCCTCATCCTCTTCCTGCAGAAGAAGCCTTCGGGCCTCTTCGCCATCAAGGGACGCCATGCAGACGCCTGATCCGTCGACGCTGCCGCTCTGGCGACGGCTGCACTCGCCGCTGCAGTGGGCGGTCCTCGCCGTGCTGGCCTTCGTGGCCATCGTCGTCGTCCCGCTCTGCAACAGCGTGGTGCCGCCGAGCTCGTCCTTCCACCTCTCGGACTTCCAGATCACGCTCTTCGGGAAGTACCTGACCTACGCGATCCTCGCCCTGGGCATGGACCTGCTCTGGGGCTACACGGGCATCCTGAGCCTGGGCCAGGGCGTCTTCTTCGCGCTCGGCGGCTACTGCATGGGCATGTACCTCATGCTCCATATCGGCCTCGAGGGCCAGTACCACAACGAGCTGCCGGACTTCATGGTCTTCCTCAACTGGCCGAAGCTTCCCTGGTACTGGCCGCCGTTCCGCAGCTTCGGATTCGCGATCGTCGCCGCCGTCGCGGCCCCGACGCTCTTTGCCGCGCTCTTCGGCTTCCTCGCCTTCCGCAGCCGCATCCGCGGAGTCTACCTCTCGATCATCACCCAGGCCCTCACCTACGCCCTCATGCTGCTCTTCTTCCTCAACGAGCTGGGTCTCGGCGGCAACAACGGCCTCACCGACTACAAGACCCTCGCCGGCTGGCGGCTCAAGGAGATGAGCACAATGCGCGGCCTCTACGTCGTCACGGGGATCGTCCTCGTGCTGACGTATATCCTCTGCCGTTGGATCACGCGGACCAAGCTCGGCCGGGTCCTCGAAGCCATCCGTGACGGCGAGAACCGCGTCCGCTTCTCGGGCTACTCGCCGGTGGGCTTCAAGGTCTTCGTCTTTGCCGTCGCCGCCGCCGTCGCCGCCATCGCCGGCGCCCTCTATGTGCCCCAGGTCGGCATCATCAACCCGAGCCGCCTGGAGGCCGCCGAGTCCATCGAGATCGCGATCTGGGTTGCGGTCGGCGGCCGCGGCACCCTTTATGGCGCCATCCTCGGGGCACTCGTGGTGAACGGCCTGAAGAGCTGGCTGACGAACCGGTATCCGGCCACCTGGCTCTACGTGCTGGGCGGTGTCTTCGTCGCCGTCGTCATGCTCCTGCCCGACGGCCTGGTCTCCCTGCCCGGACGGCTGCGGGCGCTGTGGGTCAAGTTCGCTCCGAAGGCGCCGCCGGTCGCGCTGCCGGCCGTGACCGTCGCGAAGGAGAAGGAGCAGGGCGCATGAACCGGCAGACCGACATCATCGGGAAGCTGACGCCCCACGAGTCGATCATCCAGCTCGAGAACGTGACCGTGAGCTTCGACGGCTTCAAGGCGTTGAACGACCTGACGTTCTTCATCGAGATCGGCGAGTTGCGCGTCGTCATCGGCCCGAACGGCGCGGGGAAGACGACGCTGATCGACGTGATCTCGGGCAAGGTGAAGCCGACGCTGGGCCGGGTCGTGTTCGCGAAGGACATCGATCTGCCGATGCTGCGGGACTACGAGATCTCGAACCTCGGGATCGGGCGCAAGTTCCAGACGCCGACGACCTTCGAGAAGCACACGGTGAAGGAGAACCTGGAGCTGTCGCTGAAGGGCGATCGCGGGGTCTGGAAGACGCTGTTCGCGACGCTCGGGCCGAAGGACCGCGAACGCATCGACGCCACGCTGGAGCGCGTCGGCCTGGCGGACCGGGCGGGCTGGAAGGCGGGGCTGCTCTCTCACGGCCAGAAGCAGTGGCTCGAAATCGGGATGCTCATCATGCAGGACCCGAAACTGCTGCTGCTCGACGAGCCGGTCGCGGGGATGTCGGACGAGGAGACGGCGAAGACCGGAGAGCTGATCCGGTCGATCGCGAAGGACCGCTCGGTGATGGTGGTCGAGCACGACATGGAGTTCGTGCGGGGCCTGAACGCGAAGGTCAGCGTCCTGCACGAGGGCCATATCCTCTGCGAAGGGTCGATGGACAAGGTCCAGAACGACCCGCGCGTCATCGAGGTGTATCTGGGCCGCGATTCGGCCAAGGAGTCGAAATGAAGAGGCGGACGGCAGGCCGGCGGAAGTCGGAGCAGCGCCGCAGGAAGGCGTCTCCGGCGCCGCCGCTGTATCTGTCCCTGACTCCCGAGCTCCCGCGCCGCGGCGGTGGCGAAGCGGGGGGCGTCTGGGATTGGGGATTCGGGATGTCGCTCGATGCTTAAGGTCGAGAAGCTCAACGTCTACTACGGCGAAAGCCACATCCTGCGGGACGTGGACCTGGAAGTCCGTCCCGGGGAAGTGATCTGCCTGATGGGGCGCAACGGGGTCGGCAAGACGACGCTGTTGAAGACCATTACGGGGCGGCTGCCGTCGCGATCGGGCAAGGTGTCGCTGGGCGAGCGTGATGTGACGAAGCTGCCGTCGTTCCGGCGGGCGCGGCTCGGGGTGGGGTACGCGCCGCAGGGGCGGGAGATCTTCGGCCAGCTGACGGTGTGGGAGAACCTGCAGATCGGCCTGGACGGCTGCCGGAACGGTGACAAGGCGGTGCCGGACGAGATCTTCGAGCTCTTCCCCGTGCTGAAGCAGATGCTGAAGCGCAAGGGCGGCGACCTGTCGGGTGGCCAGCAGCAGCAGCTGGCGATCGGCCGCGCGCTGGTGTCGAAGCCCACGCTGCTGCTCCTGGACGAGCCGACGGAGGGGATCCAGCCGTCGATCATCCAGGAGATTGAGCGGGCGATCCGGCGTCTGCGGGAGCGGGGCACGGTGGCAATTCTGCTGGTGGAGCAATATCTTGACTTCGCCCAGCGGCTGGCGGATGCTTTCGCCGTGATGGAGAAGGGCGAGATCGTGAAGCGCGGCCCGATCGCCGAGCTGACGCCCGAGGTGATCAAGCGCCACCTGGCCGTCTAAGAACAAACCGTTTGTTTTTGGACGCCAAGAAGTAAACGGTTTGATTTTGATAGCGTATGCACCTGACGCCGAGGGAGCAGGAAAAGCTGATGCTGTTCACGGCGGGCGAGCTCGCCCGGAAGCGGCGCGCCCGCGGCCTCAAGCTCAACCACCCCGAAGCCATCGCCCTCATTGCCTCCGAACTCCTCGAGGCCGCGCGCGACGGCCGCACGGTCGCGGAACTCATGGACGCCGGCACGCGCCTCCTCACCCGCGACGACGTCATGGAAGGCGTGCCCGAGATGATTCACGACGTGCAGATCGAGGCCACGTTCCCCGACGGCACCAAGCTGGTCACCGTCCACAGGCCCATCCGATGATCCCCGGGGAATACGTCCTGGGCCAGGGCGACCTCGTCGCGAACGAGGGGCGGAAGACCCTGACCCTGACCGTCGCCAACACCGGCGACCGGCCCATCCAGGTCGGCTCGCACTTCCACTTCTTCGAGGTCAACGCGGCGCTGAAGTTCGACCGCAAACAGGCGAAGGGCATGCGCCTGAACGTGCCCGCCGGCACCGCCGTCCGCTTCGAGCCCGGCGACACCAAGGACGTGCCCCTCGTCGCCATCTCCGGCACGCGCGAGGTCTACGGCCTCAACGGCCTGACCCAGGGGAAGGTGAAGCCGTGACGCTGGAGCTGACGCGGCGCCAGCATGCCGACCTCTACGGCCCGACCGTCGGCGACAAGGTCCGCCTCGCCGACACCGAGCTCTTCATCGAAGTCGAGCGCGACCTGATCGCCGACGCAGGCGGCCGTGGCGACGAGGTCGTCTTCGGCGGCGGCAAAGTCATCCGCGACGGCATGGGCCAGTCGGCCCGCGCCACCCGTGCGAAGGGCGCCCTCGACCTCGTCATCACGAACGCGCTGATCGTCGACGCGACCGGCATCCTCAAGGCCGATATCGGCGTGCGCGACGGCGTCATCGTCGGCATCGGCAAGGCCGGCAACCCCGACATCATGAAGGGCGTGCACCCGAAGCTCGTCATCGGCGCGTCGACCGAGGTCATCGCGGGCGAAGGCTGCATCGTCACCGCCGGCGCGATCGACACGCACGTCCACTTCATCTGCCCGCAGCTCGTGCACGAGGCGATCTCGGCGGGCATCACGACGCTGATCGGCGGCGGCACCGGGCCCGCGACCGGCACCGACGCGACCACCTGCTCGCCCGGCGCGTGGAACCTGCACCGCATGCTCGAGGCCGCCGAAGCCTTCCCGATGAACTTCGGCTTCACGGGCAAGGGCAACTCGTCGTCGATCCCGCCGCTCAAGGAGCAGATCGACGCCGGCGCGGTCGGCCTCAAGCTCCACGAGGACTGGGGGACGACGCCGTCGGCCATCGACGCCTGCCTCAAGGCGGCCGACGCGGGCGACGTCCAGGTCACGATCCATACGGACACGCTCAACGAGGCGGGCTTCGTCGAGGACTCCCTGAAGGCGATCGGCGGGCGGACCATCCACACGTACCATACGGAGGGCGCCGGCGGCGGACACGCGCCCGATATCATCAAGGTCTGCGGCGAAAAGAACGTGCTGCCGTCGTCGACGAACCCGACGCGGCCCTACACGGTGAACACGATCGACGAGCATCTGGACATGCTCATGGTCTGCCACCACCTCGACCCGAAGATCCCGGAGGACCTGGCCTTCGCCGAGTCGCGCATCCGCGCCGAGACGATCGCGGCCGAGGACATCCTCCACGACCTGGGCGCTATCAGCATGATGAGCTCGGATTCCCAGGCGATGGGGCGTATCGGCGAGGTGGTGATCCGCACGTTCCAGACGGCCGACAAGATGAAGCGCCAGCGCGGCGCGCTGCCGGGGGAGAAGGGCGACAACGACAATCTCCGCGTGAAACGCTTCATCGCGAAGGTCACGATCAACCCCGCCATCACCCATGGGATCGGCCATATCGTCGGCTCCGTCGAGAAGGGCAAGTTCGCCGACCTGGTCGTGTGGAAGCCCGCGTTCTTCGGCGTGAAGCCGGAGCTCGTCCTCAAGGGCGGTTTCATCGCGTGGGCCGCGATGGGCGATCCGAACGCGTCGATCCCGACGCCGCAGCCGGTGATCTACCGGCCGATGTTCGGCGCCTTCGGGCGGGCGCCGACGGGGACGTCGATCACGTTCGTGTCGAAGGCCGCGGTGAAGGGGAAGGTGGCCGACAGGCTCGGACTGCAGAAGCGCGTCGAGCCGGTCGTCGGCTGCCGCAAGCTCGGCAAGAAGGACATGGTCCTGAACGACGCGACCCCGAAGCTCGAGGTCGATCCCGAGACGTATGTCGTGAAGGCCGACGGCGAGGAGCTGCGCTGCGAACCCGCCAAGGTCCTGCCCATGGCCCAGCGTTATTTCCTGTTCTGAGGCCGACGTGATCCTCGAGAAGGTCCTGGCTCCCGCGCCGGCGCTGAAGGGCGCCAGGGTCGAGCGCATCGTCCTGACCAGCGGCGACCTGGCCAAGCACCGGCAGCGCGTCACGACCGACGCCGGCCGCGACGTCGGGATCAACCTGCCGCACGGAGTCACGCTGAAGGACGGCGACGTGCTGCACCACGACGACGCGGTCGCGATCGTCGTCCAACAGGCCGAGGAGGAGCTGCTGCGGATCCATCCGCGCAACCCCGAGGAGTTCGGCTTCATGGGCTACCAGGTGGGCAACCTGCACCGCGCAGCGATGATCGATCCTCACGGCATCGCGGTGCTCTATGACAAAGCCATCGAGGCGCTGGCGCAGCGGCACCACGTTCCCTGCGAGCGTGTGAAGGGAAAGTTCATCCCCGCCCAGAACCACGGACACGCGCACTGATGGCGCCCCCCTTATGGCGCCTCCTCCAGACGACGGACTCCCTTTTTCCGACCGGAGCGTTCTCGCACTCGGGCGGCCTCGAAGGGCTGGTCGTCGACGGCGTCCTCTCCGGCGCCGATGACGGCGAGCGCGCCATCGAGGAGATCCTCTTCCGCTGCTTCGCCCGCATCGATCTCCCCGCCTGCGGCCTCGCGCACCGGGCGGCCGCGGAAGGCGATGTCGCGCGCCTCATCGAGATCGACGCCGGGATGGACAGCCTCAAGGCGCCGCGGGAGCTCCGCGACGCCGGCCGCTCGCTGGGACGCCGCCGGCTGAAAGTCGTCGCCGCTCCCGACGCGTACCGCCGCGCGGTGGAGGAGAACCGGAGTCCGGGACAGCAGGCCGTCGTCACGGGGATCCACGCCGCGCTGGAAGGGATCTCGCGGGAGGAGGCCCTGCTCGCCTATGCGTTCGGGACCGCGTCGGGCCTCGTCGCGGCGGCGATGAAGCTGCTGCCGCTGGGGCAGACGCGGGCTCAGGCGTTCCTGTCGAAGCTCGGAGAGGATCTCCCGGCGCGGGTCCGGTCCGCGGACGACATCGCGCTCGAGGACCTGGGCGCGTTCACGCCCGTGCTCGACATCGCGGCGATGCGGCACGAGACCGCCCGCACGAGGCTCTTTATCTCTTGAGGTGACCTGATGTCCGTCCCCCGAATCGGCATCGGCGGCCCCGTCGGCTCCGGCAAGACGGCGCTCATGGAGCAGCTCTGCCGCCGCCTTCGCGACGAGTACGAGATCGCGGCCGTGACGAACGACATCTACTGTCGCGAGGACGCCGAGTTTCTGATCCGCAAGAGGGCGCTGCCGCCCGAGCGGATCGTCGGCGTCGAGACCGGCGGCTGCCCGCACAC
>DASQOM010000327.1:0-9919 GCA_035644495.1 Planctomycetota bacterium
CGTCACCGCCGCCGCCACGCGGCTGCGGTCGTCGTCGTCGTCCTCATCCTCGAGGACCTTTCCGGTCTGGGCATCGACGGCGACCTCGCGGGCCTTGCCGTCGCGCACCAGCCCGATCGAGAAAGCCACGCGGCCGTCCTCCTCCTCGAGCTCCGCATGGACCGGGATGCCCGGCGAGGCGGCGGTGGCTTTGGCGATGGCCGCGGAGAGCGTGATCCCGGTGCGTGAGAGGAGCCCCGCATAGTCCGTCCCGCCGGCGGGCAGGGGAGGACCGAAGACGCGGCGTTGTCCGGCCGGGACAGAGGCGCGGGCGTCCCAGGCGTCGACATCGACGCTTCCGCGGGCCGTTTCGACGACGAGCTCGGGCTTCCGCGCCAGCTCCTTGGGGAGCTTCCGCGTCGGGGGTCGCAGGAGGACCCAGACCTGGCCGTCGGCGATCGACAGCGATCCCGCGGGCGTCTGGACGCGGAAGGCGCCGGCGGGATGGCTTACGAAGAACGATGCGCTGCCCCGGGAGAGCTCGAAGGGCTGGCCGGGAGCCGGGATCTTGCCCGCGCTGCCGGCGTCAAAGACGGCGCGGGAGCCGTCCGGGAGCCTGCAGGCGAGGGGCTTCAGGCCGCCGACCTCGAAGCGACCCTGGTGGATTTCGGTGAGCGCGCCGTCGACCGACAGATCGACGACCGGCGTGTCGCTGCGGAAGAGCAGCCGGCCGACTGCGAAGAGCGACACCGCGGCGACGACGATCGCCGCAGCGGCTTCCCAGCGGCGGGACTTGCGCACGGCCGGGGCGGCCGCCGCGGCCGCGTATCGCCGGTAGAGAGCCGATTCCAGGAGCACGGAGCCGACCAGCTCCTTGCGGAACGCCGGGTCGCTGCGGAGGAGCGCCTCGAATTCCTGGAGCTCCGCCGGCGACGCGTCGCCGTCCTGCCAGAGCTTCAGGAGTTCCTCGAAACGGGAGAAGTCCATCCTAGAGTCCTCCCCCGGCCGAGCTCATCTTGCCTTCAATGCAGCGGGCGAGCTGGCGCCGGACGCGCCACAGCAGGACCTTGATCGAGCCTTCCGTGGTCTTCGCGCGGTCGGCGATCTCGCGGAGGGGAGCGTGGTCGCGGTAGCGGCGCTCGACCAGCTCGCGCTGCGCCGGGGACAGGTCGTCCAGGCACGAGTCGAGGTGGTCCTGGCGGCGGCTCACGGAGGCCGGATCGGCGGCGCCTTCCTGGAAGGCGAGCGAGACGGCGTCGTCCAGCGGCCCGGAATGCTCGAGGTTGCGGCGCCGCGAGCTGCGGCGGTAGTATTCGGCGACGCGGCGCCGGGCCAGCTCGTGAACCCAGGGGAGGAAGCGCTCGATGTCGGTCTTCTTCGAGGACTCCTCGATGATCGCGAGGCCGACCTCCTGGAAGATCTCCTCGGCCGCTTCGCGGTCGCGGGTGAGGGCCATGACGAACCCGAAGATGCCATCCCGGTTTTCCAGGAGCTTCCGGACCAGGTTGGCTTTCGAGGTCGTCATTCCTAAGACTAGGGTCGCCGGGAAGTAAAGGTTAACATCCGATCGGAATGATTTCCTGCGCGTCGCTGGTGAAGGCCCTCCGGAAGGGAGGCCTTCCCGCCCGGGCACTGGACCTGGAAAAGACCCTCTTTCCGCAGCCGACGTCGACCTCCTCGAGCGTGGGGAAGACCATCGCGGTCTCCCGCAGCACCCGGCCGATGGAATCGCGGGTGGCCCGGGCCCTTCCCGGCGCGGACCAGGTGCTGCGCGTGAGATCCCGTGAGGACTGCCCCCAGGGCGTGCTCTCCTGCCGGGCGATCCGCAAGCGACTGGTTGTCACCGTGACGGCTCCGGAGGGCCGGCCGCCCCAGGCCCTCGCCTGCTTTCCGCCTGCGCGATTCCTGCGCGACGGGGCCCGGGCGCCCGCCTGGTGGTTCAGTGCCTATGAGACCCTCGGGGGCGGCTCGCCCTGGCATGACGGCTTCGACGACAACGGCACGTATTACTGGACCGTGGACCGGATGGCGCGACACGGGAGCGCGGCAAAGGTCGTCCCGATGGGGTTCTCCCGGGATGGGGCTTCCGATTTCGGAGAGCACCCCCTTCGTCCCGCCATCCGGACGCTGATGGAGTCCTCGGGCCTGCTCGATCAGCCGGCGCTGCAGGTGTACTGGAATCTGCTTCCCGTCGAGACGGGCCGCTGTCCGGCGCTGGCCCGGCTGCATTTTCCCGTCGACGAGGACTCGTGCCGGGCCGCGCTTCCGGGCATCGCCGCGTCGCTCGTCCGGGCGGAGCGGAGCTTCGCCGGAAGTCCCCACGTTCGAGCGGTCTGGAGCATTGTGCAGGACAAGAAGCTCGTGATGTTCTGAGCCCGCCGCGCTCTACTTGCGGTCGAGCGATTCGCGCCAGGTCTGGAACTCCCTCAGCACCTCGTCCCGGGAGCAGCGCTCCCGATAGACGGCCCGCGCGCGGAACCCGTACTCCTGAAGCACCTTGTACCCGGGGATGATGTACTGGAAGTCCCAGGCCGGGTTGGGGAAGGACGGCACCCCGCCGCTCGAGGGGGAGTGGCAGAAGCGGATCCCCTCCGCGCGGTCGAACATCAAGATCCACTGGTGCGTCCCGAAGTACCCGGTATAGAAGGGGTCGGAGAATTTCAGCGGCGAGAAGTTTTTGTAGAGGCACTGCTCCGGCACCTCGGTGAACCGCAGTTGCGTTTTGTCGTCCTTGTGGAGCACGGTGCTTTCGTCGTTGTGGGCCTGCGTGCAGTACTGCACCCAGCCCTTCTCGTCGCGGAAATAGAGGCTTTTGTCCTCGGGCGCCGCGATGGTGCTGGCCCGGAAGAGACCGATGTAGCCGTTCACGAATACGAGCTGGTGCGGCATGCAGCGAAACGTGAAGTCGATACAGTGGGGAGCCACCAGCTTGAACCGCGTCCAGCTCTCCAGCCCGTAGTTCGGCGTCCCCTCCTGGTGCAGCTCCGCCTCGCTGTCGGAGATCTTCGTCAGCGTCATGGGATGATTCCGCGGCTCGAAGAAGATCTTCTTGTCCCCGGCAAGGTTGCGCTGATCCTTGTCGCCGTCGTAGATGTGCTCGAGGTTGAGGCCGGCGACGTCGAAAAGCGGCTTCGGATTCGTCCGGTGGATCAGCCGGTGGATTCCGTTGTATCCGTATCGCCGCTGATCGTAGACTTCGTTGTCCCCGATCACGGCGGTCAGATCGCCGGCCTGAAACGTGTCGTGGGCCACGACCACTAGTACGCGCCCGTAGGAACTTGAGGATGACGAAAGCCTGGCTCGCGGCGATCTGGCTCGGCGCGGCGTCCCTGGCGGCCGCCCAGGATCCGCTCGACCAGTGGCCCCAGTGGCGCGGCCCCCGCGGAGACGGCGGCGCCCCCCGGGCCGATCCGCCGGTCGAGTGGAGCGAGACGAAGAACATCCGGTGGAAGGTCGCGATTCCTGGCATGGGCTCCGCGACGCCCGTCGTCTGGGGCGGAAGGATCTTCGTCCTCACCGCGGTCGACACCGGCAGGAACCCGGATCCCGGAAAACCGAAGCCCTCGCCATCGGGCGATCCCGGCCTGTCGACGGGCGCTCCGGCGACCCTGCACCGCTTCGAGGTGCTCTGCCTCGACCGGGCGACGGGCAAAACCTTGTGGTCCCGCACCGCTGCGGAGGCCGTCCCTCACGAAGGCCGCCATCCCACCAACAGCTTCGCGTCCGGCTCCCCGGCGACGGACGGGAAAATCCTCGTCGCCTCCTTCGGCTCCCGCGGACTGTTCGCGTACGATCTGGACGGGTCGCTGAAGTGGTCGCGCAATCTCGGCACGATGAAGATCAAGGTCGGCTTTGGGGAGGGCATCTCGCCGGTCCTGCACGGCGGCCTGGTCCTGGTCAACTGGGACCACGAGGGCGACTCCTTCATCGTCGCACTCGACGCGGCCACCGGCGAGGAGAAGTGGCGCCAGGCGCGGGACGAGAAGACGACGTGGTCGACCCCCTTCATCGTCGAGTTCGGCGGCCGGGCCCAGGCGGTCGTGAACGGGACGAAGCGGACGCGGAGCTACGACGCGGCCACGGGCGCGCTGCTCTGGGAATGCGGCGGACAGGGGCTGAACGCGATCGCGATGCCCGTGTCGCGCGAGGGCCTCGTCTACTGCATGACGGGCTATAAGGGTTACCAGCTCTACGCCATCCGGCTGGACTCGAAGGGGGACGTGACCGGCGGGGCGCAGGTGGCGTGGAAGCGGGACGACGCCGCTCCCTACGTGGCGTCGCCGCTGCTGATGGACAACCTCCTCTACTACGGCAAGGAGCGCCAGGGGATCCTCGCCTGCGCCGATGCGGCGACGGGGGAACTCCGCTTCGGGCCCGAGCGGCTGCCGGGCATCGACACGCTCTACGCGTCGCTGGCAGGCGCGGCGGGAAAGGTCTATGTCGTCGGCCGCGAGGGGACGACGCTGGTGCTCCGGCACGGACCGAAATTCGAGGTGCTGGCGTCGAACCGGCTGGAGGAGGGCGTGGACGCGTCGCCGGTCCTCGTCGGCAAAGAGCTCTATCTGAGGGGCGCGAAGTCCCTGTACCGGATCGAGGCGGAATGACGCCCGCGCGCAGCTTTGCGAGCGACAACAACGCGGGCGTCCATCCCGCGGTCCTGGCGGCCGTGGCGGCCGTGAACCAGGGCCACGTGGTCGGATACGGTGACGACGCCCACACCCGCTCCGCGGAACGCCGCTTCCGCGAGCACTTCGGCGCCGGCGCCGAGGTGTTCCCGGTGTTCAACGGGACGGGCGCCAACGTCCTTTGCCTCAAGGCGCTGACGAAACCCCACCAGGCGGTGATCTGCTCCGAGGCCGCCCACATCCAGGTCGATGAGTGCGGCGCGCCGGAGGCCTGGACGGGCTGCAAGCTGCTCCCGCTGCGCACGACGGACGGCAAGCTGACGCCCCGCGCCGTCGAGTCGGCGTGTCACGGGATCGGCGACCAGCATCACGTCCAGCCGCGCGTGATCTCCCTCGCGCAGTCGACGGAGATGGGGACGGTCTACCGTCCGAAGGAAGTCGAGGCGCTGGCCCGCTTCGCGCATTCGCGCGGGATGCTGCTCCATCTGGACGGGGCGCGGATTTCGAACGCGGCGGCGTCGCTGGGCCTGTCGCTGCGGGAGGCGACCCGCGATCTGGGCGTCGACGCGCTGTCGTTCGGCGGGACCAAGAACGGGCTGATGGGCGCGGACGCCGTCGTCCTCTTCCGGAAGGAACTCGTGCCGGACTTCAAGTTCCTCCGGAAGCAGGGGATGCAACTGGCGTCCAAGATGCGCTTCCTTTCGGCGCAGCTCGAGGCGCTGCTGACGGACGATCTGTGGCGTCGGAACGCCGGGCACGCGAACCGGATGGCCCGGCTCCTCGAAGCGCGGGTGCGACGCATGCGCGGCGTGAAGGTCGTCCAGAAGGTCGAGGCGAACGGGGTGTTCGTGCAGCTCCCGCGGCGCGCGATCGCCCGGCTGCGGAAGCGGTACTTCTTCTATACCTGGGACGAGGAAGCCTCGGTCGTGCGCTGGATGTGTTCCTGGGACACGACCGAGTCGGACATCGAGGACTTCGCCCGCTTCGCCGCCGATGTGATCGGAAAAGCCTGAAGCCAACGAGCCGCGGCGCGCGTCCTCTATATATGAGGACCGTGACCGGGCTCCTGGCCCTGCTGCTCGTCGCCGCGCAGGATCCCGCCCCCAAGGAGCTGCCTCCCGATCCTTTCGTCGTCAAGGTCACCGACGCCGTCCGCGCCCGCCGCGACGCCCTCGTGAGCCAGGCGACTGGGTCCAAGGTGAAGTTCGAGGACGCGGTCGAGCGCGCGTCGAAATTCGACGCGGCGATCGTCGACGACGCGGCCGAGAAGCTCGGCGTGACTGCGGACCAGATCCGCGAGGCCTGGGCGAAGCGCGAGCGCAAGCCCCGGTCGATCGCCTACGGGGATGGATCGTGGATCCCCTTGGGCGGACAAAACGGCGGACTGGACAGCGACGTGAAGGGGACGCCGGTGCCGGAAACAACCGACCTGGTCGGCGGCGGTCCGAGCATCCTGACGCGACGCAAGAAGCCGCCTCCCGGTGAGCCCGTTCCGCTGGGAAAGCCGCTCAAGACGAAGGAAGAATGGTGGGCCACGGCCACGTCGGGCGAGCGCGTCGCCTTCGTGGAGGGGGAGTTCGTCCGCAAGTCCTCCCTCGTCGAGAAGAAGGAAGAGCCGAAGAAGTGCCCCAAGTGCAGCGCGAAGGGCACGATTGCCATCGCGCGCGGCGGCATCGGTCTGGCCGCCGTCTGCCCCCGCTGCCACGGCGCGAAGGAAGACCTGGTCGTCGTCTACGAGTAGGGCCCGCCGGTCCGAGAATCCGTCCTCTGACGCTGCTCGGCTTTGAGGACAGGCTGGGCGGCGAAGCAGCAGACAGCCGCCGATTCATCGGTCCGAAGGAAACAGGTCGATCAGCAGCCGCGGGTGAAAAGCAGGATCAGGAGCACGATGGGAATCGGAACCCCCCCAGGGCCCACAACAGGATTCCCGTCCGAACCTACCGCTCTCTTCCTTCTTCGCCGTTTTCATGAATTCCTCTCCGTTGGCATTATCACAGGTCTGATGAGACCGCTGATGCCGGCGTTATGAGGGCTCGCGCTTCCGGGGGGGACGCGGTCCCCGCACATCGCGGAGCAGGATCGAGATGACGAGGATGAGGATGCCGACGGCGGCCGCCAGGAAGAGGACCATCGGCATCGCGGGATAGCCGAACAGCTGATAGTTCGATTCCAAGCGCAGCGTCAGCGCCGCGCCGATGATCAGCGCGGCCAGCACGAGCCCCAGCGTGATCCGGTTGGCGACCTTCTGCAGGCCTTCCATCAGGCGGTCTTCGTCGAGGGCGTCCACCTCGACTTTCAGGCGGTTGTCGGCGACCGCGTCGAGGATCCGGCTGACGCGTCCCGGCAGATGCACGAGGAAATCCTTCACCTCCACCAGGCTGCTGAAGAGGCCGCCGATCGATTCGCTGCCCACGATGCGGCCGCGCACGACCTTCAGGGCGTGGGTGCGGATCGCTTCGTGGGTCTTGAAATCGGGATCCAGCAGGCGGCCGACGGAATCGAGTTTGAGCAGCGCCTGGCCCACCATGCTGATCTCGGAGGGGAGGCGGAGGCCGTGGTCGACCGCGGATCGCGTGATATCGACGAGAACCCGGCCCATGTCCAGCTCGCTGAGCGTCGAATCCTTCACCTTGCCGACGATGTTGTTGATACTGCGCGAGAAGGCCTCGCGGTCGACTCCCTCCTGTCCGTCGGCAATGCTCAGGACCGCGCGGGCCGCCTCCTCGCCCTTCGTCTCGCCGATGGCCAGGAGGAGCGCGACCATGCGGTCCTGGAGGCGCGGCGTCAGGCGGATGACCATGCCGAGGTCGATCAGCGCCAGGCGGTTGTCGTCCGTCACCAGCACGTTGCCCGGATGCGGGTCGGCGTGGACAAATCCGTCGACGAGGATCTGCTGGAGGTAGGCCTGGAACAGCTGGTCGGCCAGCTCCGCGCCGTTCAGCTCGAAGCGCTTGAGCGGTTCCAGCAGGCTGATCTTGTGGCCGGAGATGCAGTCCATCGTCAGGACCCGGATCGTCGTCAGGTTCTCCACCGGCTGCGGGATGACGATGCGGTTGAATTTCGCGAGGTTCTTGGAGATCGTCGACAGGTGCCGCGCCTCCTGGCGGTAGTCCAGCTCCTGCAGCAGAGTGCGATGGAACTCGTCGAGGATGTTCCGGAAGCCGTACTTGAGACCCGCCTCCGTGTGCAGGTCGAGAAAGGAGGCGATCTCTCCCAGCGCCTCCATATCCTCGGCGATCCGCTCGCGGATGCCCGGCCTCTGGATCTTGACGACCACCCGCCGGCCGTCGCGGAGGGTGGCGCGATGGACCTGGCCCAGCGACGCGGCGGCGATGGGCTTGAGATCGAAGTCGGGAAAGAGGCGGGAGTACTTGACCTGGAGCTCCTCCTCGAGGATCGCGAGGAGTTCCGCCACCGGGACAGGATCGACATGGTCCGTCAGGCGCGCGAGCGATTCAATGATCGGCGGGGGCAGGAGGTCCGCGCGGGTCGACAGGAGCTGTCCCAGCTTGATATAGGTGGGGCCGAGAGCCTCCAGGTCCGCCGCGAGGTCCTTCGCCTGCTCCGCCGCCTTCGGGGCGGTCAGCGGGAAGTCCTCGCCCAGATCGACGTCCGCCCCCTTCAGGAGGTCCGCGTTCCCGTACTTCAGAAGCAGCCGGACGACATCCTTATACCGCTTCAGGTGGGTGGGTTTCAGCGAGAGAATCATCATGTATTCGGAGTCGACCTTGAACAACCCCTCCCGGGGCGCGCTATCTACGACCCCGGGAGGCATCGGTTTCAGGGGCATAACGGGGCGTGTCGCGGTCGGCTCGACCAGATGCACGATGAGCTCGACGTTGATCTGGATCCTGGTCGGCGGGGTGGCCTTCTCGCTGCTCGGCGGGGCGGCCGCGACGATCGCAGTCGTGAAGCTGCCGAAGGATTATTTCACCCGGAATCCGAACAGAGCCCGGAAGCGCAAGGGCTGGATGCAGGAGATCGCCTGGGTGGCGCGGAACGTTCTCGGCATCGTCCTGATCCTGGGCGGGCTGGTGCTGATGTTTCCAGGCGTTCCCGGACCGGGCGTCGTCGTCATCCTGCTCGGGCTGACCATCACCGACATCCCCGGGAAGCATGAGCTGCTGGTCGCGCTGGTCCGGAAGCGCTTCGTCATGAAGTCCATGAACAAAGTGCGCCGGCGCTTCAGGCGGCCGGACCTGGCGACCCCTTAGCGGCCTGATCGCGGGGCGACCGCCGATCCCGGCACGGAGCCCGTATAGTAGGGGAGATTCCGAGGAGATTCCCCGATGCGCGCTCCACGCCTTCATACGGTGCTGCTCGTCCTGGCCGCCGTCGCCGGAGTCCCCGGACCCGGGGGATTCGCACAGGACGCCGACGCTCCCTCGGTCTCCGAGAACGACTGGCCCTGGTGGCGCGGAGCCCGCCGCGACGGCACGGCGCCCGAAGGGCAGCATCCTCCCCTGGCGTGGAGCGCGGAAAAGAACGTCCTCTGGAAAGTTCCCGTTCCCGGACGCGGCCACGGCTCCGCGGCGGTATCGGGCAATCGCGTCTACCTCGCGGCCTGCGACGAGGCCAGCGGCGCGCAGTCGCTCTTCTGCTTCGACCGCGCCGCCGGCAGCCTGGTGTGGAGCACCGAGGTCCATAAGGACGGCGCGATGCGGAAGAACGCCAAGTCGACCGGGGCGTCGACGTCGCCGGCCTGTGACGGCGAGCGCGTCTTCATCACCTTCGCCAACCGCGACGCGGCCGTAGCGACCGCGCTCAGCCTGGACGGGAAGATCCTGTGGCAGACGAAATTCAGCGACTATCAGATCCACCAGGGCTACGGATCTTCTCCGGCGGTCTACCGCTCGCTGCTCCTGGTCTCGGCGGACCACAAGGGCGGCGGCACGGCGTCGGCCCTCGACCGGAAGACCGGCGCGATCGTCTGGACGCACGATCGTCCGAAGGCCCCGAACTACGCGTCGCCGGTCGTGCTCCGCGTCGACGGCAAGGATCAGCTGCTGCTGACCGGCTGCGACCTCGTGTCGAGCCTGGACCCGCTCACCGGAAAGGTGCTCTGGGAGACGGCGGGCGCGACCACGGAATGCGTGACGTCGACGGTGACCGACGGCAAGAACGTGTTTTCGAGCGGCGGATATCCGCGGAATCATCTCGCGGCCGTGCGCGCGGACGGGTCCGGCGCGGTCGCCTGGGAGACGAAAGACCGCGTCTATGTCCCGTCCCTCGTGATCCGCGACGGCCGGCTTTACGGCGTGCTGGATGCGGGCACGGCGGCGTGCTGGGCGTCGGACACGGGCAAGGAGCTGTGG
>DASQOM010000328.1:0-3727 GCA_035644495.1 Planctomycetota bacterium
GCCGCCGGTGAGCTACGGCCCGAAGGTCTGGAAGGAGGAGACGGGCGAGAACCGCTTCCGGCGGGCGATCTATACGTTCCGCTACCGCTCCGTCCCTTATCCCGCCCTCCAGGCCTTCGACACCCCGGTCGGCGAGGCCTCGTGCGTGCGGCGGTCGAGGTCGAACACGCCGCTGCAGGCGCTGACGACCCTGAACGAGCCGCTCTTCGTGGAATGCGCGCAGGCGCTGGCGGGAAGGACGATTGCCGAGGGGGGCTCCGCCGACGACGCGCGGATCGCCTTCGCGTTCCGCCGCTGCACAGGGCGGCTGCCGTCGGAGAAGGAAAAGACGCTGCTGCTCCAGTTCCTCGGCCGTCGGAGGGAAAAGCAGGCCGGAGCCAAGGATGAGGAACAGTCCGTCTGGACGGCCGTGTCGCGCGTGCTGCTCAACCTCGACGAAACGATTACGAAAGAATAGGACGATGAACGACTCGAAGCTGGCAAGCCGGCGCTGGTTCCTGCAGCAGTGCGGCGTCGGCATGGGCGGCCTGGCCTTCCACTCGCTGCTCGGCCGCGACCTCTTCGCGGCGGGCGACGCGATGGCGCCGCGCCAGCCGCACCACAAGCCGCGCGCGAAGAGCGTCATCTACCTCTTCATGGCCGGCGCGCCCAGCCATCTCGAACTCTTCGACCACAAGCCGCAGCTCGCGAAGTTCAACGGGACGCTGCCGCCCCCGGACCTGATCAAGGGCTACCGCGCCGCCTTTATCAACCCGAGCTCCAAGCTGCTCGGCCCCAAGTTCCGCTTCGGCAAGTACGGCAACAACGCGACGGAGATCTCCGAGCTGCTGCCGCACCTCTCGACGATCGTCGACGACATCACCCTGGTGAAGTCGATGCAGACGGACGCTTTCAATCACGCGCCCGCGCAGATCATGATGAACACGGGCGCCCAGCAGTTCGGCCGCCCGAGCATGGGCTCGTGGGTCACGTACGGACTCGGCAGCGAATCGCGCGACCTCCCGGGCTTCGTCGTCTTCAGCTCGGGCAAGAAGGGCCCCAGCGGCGGCAACTCCAACTGGGGCTGCGGCTTCCTCCCGACGGCCTACCAGGGCGTCCAGTTCCGCAGCTCCGGCGACCCGGTCCTGTATCTGTCGAATCCTCCCGGCGTGGATCCCGCGATGCAGCGCGAGACGCTGGACGCGGTCCGGAAACTCAACGAGGAGCGGCTGGACGTCGTCGGCGACCCCGAGATCTCGACGCGCATCAACTCGTTCGAGATGGCGTTCCGGATGCAGACGAGCGCCCCCGAGCTGATGGACCTCACCCGGGAGTCGAAGGAGACGCTGGAGATGTACGGCGCGCAGCCGGGCAAGTCGTCCTTCGCCAACAACTGCCTCCTCGCGCGGCGCCTCGTCGAGCGCGGAGTCCGCTTCGTCCAGCTCTTCCACGAGGCGTGGGACCAGCACGGCAACCTGGTGAAGGATCTCCGGAAGAACTGCGAGGACACGGACCGCGCCTGCACGGCGCTGGTCAAGGATCTCAAGCAGCGCGGCCTGCTCGACGAAACGCTGGTCATCTGGGGCGGCGAATTCGGCCGCACGCCGATGGTCCAGGGCGGCGACGACGGCCGCGACCACCATCCGAACGCCTTCACGATGTGGTTCGCGGGCGGCGGCATGAAGCCGGGGCTCTCCTATGGCGAGACCGACGACTTCGCGTTCAACGTCGTGAAGGACAAGGTGCATGTCCACGACCTGAACGCGACGCTGCTGCACCTGCTGGGTTTCGACCACACGAAGCTCACGTACCGCTTCCAGGGCCGCGACTTCCGGCTGACGGACGTGCACGGCGAGGTCGTCAAGGCGCTGCTGGCCTGAGCCGGCGTCGAAGCGCCATCCCCGCCGGCAGCAGCAGCGCGAGGAGCGTCGCCGTCAGACCCGGCGCGAGGAACCGCGACCGGTACCGGAAGTGCACCGTATGCTTCCCCGGCGGCAGTCGCACCGCCTGGATCAGATGGTCCGCTGGAAGGACGTCGGCGGCCCGGCCGTCGACCTCCGCGCTCCAGCCCGGGTAATACGCTTCCGACAGCACCAGGTACGCCTCCCCCTTGTTCTCCGCCTCGATCTCGTAGCGGCCCGGGCCCCGGGAGACGAGCCTCGCTCTGCCCGGAGCGTCCGACGGCGTCGGCGGCGCGTCATCCGGCATCCGCTCCAGGATCACGGTCTTCCGGAGGTCGTAGCGCAGCCGCGCGAGGGCCTGAAGTCGATCCAGGGGCGCTTCGAGGACGACCGCGTGATCGACCACCCACGCGCGCGGAAACGCATGGGGGTTCTCGTAGATCGTCCCCGTTCCCGCGGTCCCGAGTTTCCGCCACCCCTGCTCCTGGATCCGGACGTCGTCCCAGATCAGCCAGAGGCGCGGCGCCAGGAAATCCAGGGACTCCGTGGGCGCGAGCGAGTCCAGCTCCACGAAGGGCGTCGCGGGGTCCCCGTTTTCGAGGCGGTTCACGACCTCCGCATAGCGGCGCAGCAGCAGCGGCTCGTAGCCCAGCAGGGAGTCGATGCCCGCGGCCTGGCAATTCCCGGCGACCGGACGCGGGGCGCCGCCGAACGACCCCACCCGAAAGTCGGTGCCGGTCCGCTCCTTCAGCACGCTCACGAGCGCCGGAGGCCAATAGAGGGCCTTCTCCGGCTGCCTCCTGAAAAACCGGTGGCTGAATCCCAGGACGTCGACGAGCACGAGGCCGGCGAAGAGGGCGCGGGCCCAATGCTCCTTCTCGGGCTTCACGATCAGAAGGATCAGGACGGGCACGCTGGCCCCGAGGAGCAGCGCGGCGACGAGGAGACTCGACCGCGTCGCTTCCAGGCTCGCGCCCGCCGTCGGACTCCCATCCGGCAGCTTCTTCATCCACTCCAGCAGGCCCGTCCACCGCTCAGGGGTCAGGCGGACGCGGACGACCATCATGAAGATGATCCCGAGGATGGCGAGGCTGCAGACGCCGGTCAGGTTGTAGCCGGTCTTCGTGGTTTCCCGGCGGAAGCGGTCGATCCCGATGCCGGCCAGCGCCGCGAAGGCCAGCGTGAACAGCAGCAGGAAGCGGCCGGGCGCGCGGAAGAGATCCGTCCCCGCGGGCAGGAACCCGTAGCGGCCGAAGGCCAGCAGCAGCGAGCCGGCGGCGACGCCCAGCCAGAAGTATCGCTGACGATGGGTCCCGCCGAGGGCAAGCCCGGCGAGCAGCAGCGTCGTGACGCCGACGTAGCCGCAGACTTCCCAGAGATACCAGCGACCCCAATAAGGCGACCGGACCGCGTCGCCGAAGAACGCGGGCGCGAACAGCGTGAGAAGGTTCTCCGGAGGGAGGGAGTACTGGGTGAAGAACTCCGGTCTTTCCGACGCGGACCGCTGACTCTCCCCTGCGAGCTCGAGGGTCGGCAGGATCTGCGCCGCGCAAAGGGCGACGGACCAGCCCAGCCAGGCCCCCGCCTTCAGGGCGAGCTTGACGCGGTCGTGTCGCTCCTCCTTCCGTTCGAGCACGAAATGCAGGAGCCACAGCGCCACGAGCCCGAGGGCGAAGACGAAGTATTGCGGCACGCCCGCGAGCAGGATCAGGGCCGCCGCGGCACCCAGCCAGACCCCGCGCCTCAACGTCGGCCCCGACAGGAACGCTTCGAGCGCGCCCAGGACGGCTGCCATCCACGGATAGGCCCAGACGTGATTGACGTGCCCTCCGTACAGGTGCCCGGCG
>DASQOM010000329.1:0-6175 GCA_035644495.1 Planctomycetota bacterium
CCGCTATAGGGGACTCTGAGTCACTTGTTGCATCGCATGAACGCCGCGGACATCGTCGAGGAGATCCGGAAGGACCGGAAGCAGGGGGCCTCGGCCCTGGCCGACCGGGCCCTGGAGGCGCTGAGGTTGTCCAAATCCGCCGCCGCCGCCCTGATGAAGGTCCGGCCCGGGATGCCCCTGATTGCCGCCGTCGTCCGGCTGGCGAAGAAGAGGGGCGTGGCCGGGGCCCGGCGGGAGCTGAAGGCCCGCCTGGACCGGCTGCTGGTGCAGGTGGAGGATATCCTCCCTCCCGGGGCCCGCTACGCGAGCTTCGGGGGCAGCGGCACGGTGGCGGCCGTCCTGAAGGCGGTGAAGGCCCGGGAACCCGGAGACGCCCGTCCCGACGTCGCCCTGGTGGGGGCCGATGCCCTGCTTCCCTCTGGGGATTTCATCAACGTCAGGGGCACGGCCGACTTCCTGAGGCAGGTCCGGGAACAGCGGGCCGGCGTCTTCGTCGTGGCGACCGAGCTCAAGCGGATTCCCAAAGCGCCGCCTCTCGAGCCTGGGTTTGAGATTGTTCCGTATCGGCTCATCCACGGCGTCCTGACGGATACCGGGCTCCATTATCCCCCCATGGGCACCCTGGCGGGCGTGGAACCTTCCTGGCTGGATCGTGGAGCGCTCAACCCGCTGGGCGGCAGAGGGTTGTGTCATCCCCATCACGGCCGTTAAGTGCAGGCGAGCGAGGCTGGACTCCCGGGCCCGGACTCCCTATACTGTCGCGCCATGTTCGCCGAAATGGAGTTGAAGGACTTTCTCGAGAAGATCGCCGCCAAAACCCCGACCCCCGGGGGCGGCAGCGTTTCGGCGACCGTGGGGGCCCTGGGAGCCGCCCTCGGGGTGATGACCGCCCGATACTCGGACTCGACGGAGCCCGAAGGCATCCTCGACGACATCAAGAACGAATTCCTGGTCCTCGTGAACGCCGATGCGGAGGCCTATGGCCAGGTGAATTCGGCCATGTCGCTTCCGAAGGACAGCGACGACACCAAGCGGCGCCGCAAGGAGGCGCTGCAGATCGCCCTGGGCGAGGCCAGCGAAGTGCCGCTGAAGGGGATGCTGCTGGCGTCGCGGGGGCTCAAGGCCCTCATGGACCTGACGCCGAACTGCAACAAGCACCTCACAAGCGATCTGTCGGCCGCGTCCACGTTCCTGGAGTCCGCGCTGACGGGCTGCGGCGAGAACGTCCGGGTGAACGCGGCAGCCCTCACCGACAAAGTCCGCCGCGGCCGGCTGGAGAAGGAGCTGGCGCGGCTGCTCGAGGAAGGGAAGTCGTTCCGCGAGGAGATCCGCAAGGGGGTCGAGCTGCTGTATGCCGGGAAGTAAGTCCCTCCTCCGGTCCGTCCCGTTAGGGTGGGCCCGATGAATCCGCGCAGCGCCTTATTGCTCCTGCTCCCTCTCCTGGCGGCCTGTTCCGACGCCCCCAAGGGCCCGACCCAGGAACAGAAGGAGATCCCGCCGCCCGACATGGGCATGCTGCGGCAGCAGTCGAAGAACCTCCAGGCCTACGTCGACGCACTGCTGCTCTGCGGCAGCACGCAGGCCCGGGACTGGGAGGACGCGAAGCGGCAGTTCGAGCTGCTTCAGCCGCTCTTCATCTTCAAGGAGGACCCCCAGTTGATCCGCGACTTCCGCGCGGGGAGCGAGACGGCGCGGATGGAGCTCGCGCGCCGGGGCGTCATCCTGCGCTCGATGCTGATGTTCGGGAACGGCGTCTACGACCGCACCAAGTGGGAAGAGGCGCGTAAGACGCTGATGGAAGCCGGCGAGCCCGGCCAGGTGCTGCTCGTCACGACCCTGCTCAAGATGCTCCTCAACGGCCAGAACCAGGAGTTGTGGCCGAACATCCGCTTCACCCTCGTGGACTCGGGGCCGCTCGCCCTGGAGACGTCGATGGGCCTCGCGCGGGAGCTGGCCCAGTCGGCGCCCGAAAACACGCCGGTGTTCCATATGGACGACCTGGTCCAGGTCCTCATGGTCGTGATCGGCTTCGGCGACGCGGGGCGGCCGCTCGTCGAGGCCATGGCAAGGAGCCCGAAAGGCAACGTGCGGCGGGCGACGGCGCGGGCGATCGGCGAATCGCGCGACGGCGGCGCGGCACCGACGCTGCTCGTCCTGCTCGAGGATCCCGTCTATGCGGTGCGGGCGACGGCGGCCGAGGCGGCGGGCGCGCTGGCGTCGGCGAAAAACGTGCTGGGTCCGGCCCTGGTGGCCCGCATCGGCAAGGAGCGCGACGGCAAGGTGCTGGAAAAGGTGCTGCGGTCGATCGGCGACCAGTACTACTACCAGGCGGTGCCCGACCTGATCCGGGTACTGGAGGTGCCGAGCCGCGAGGTGGCCGAGGCGGCGATGCAGGCCCTGTACATCATCACCGGCGAGAAGCTGCTGCGCCGCGAGCAGTGGGGGGAGTGGTACCGCACGCGGTACCCCGACTGGCTGCAGAAGAAGCAGACCCCGCCGAAATAGGCCCATGCGATACGTCACCCGCGAGGAAATGCAGGAGATCGACCGCCGCGCCATCGAGGAGCGGAAGATCCCGGTCGATACGCTGATGGCCGCGGCCGGCAAGGCGGTCGCCGCCCTCGTCGAGGAGCGGATCTCGCGCGACTGCCCGATCGTCGTCGTCTGCGGATGCGGCAACAACGGCGGGGACGGCTTTGTGGCGGCTCGGCTGCTGGCGGAGCGCGAGTTCGAGGTGGAGGTGATCGCGCTGCAGAACTCCTACGACCGGTCGACGGCGACGGGGCGGGCCTGGGCGGCGGCGCGGGAGGGTCCGATCCACTTCGCGGGTCGCTTCAAGCGGCGGCCGATGACCTGCCTGATCGACGCGATTTTCGGGACGGGGCTGTCGCGGGCGGTGGCGGGCGAGGAGCGCGAGCTGATCCGGCAGATGAACGCCTTCGACAGGCGCTGGTCGCCGATCGTGGCGGTGGACATCCCCTCGGGCCTGGACGCGAACACGGGACGTCCGCTGGGGATCGCGGTGGAGGCGACGGCGACGGTGACGATGGGCCTGCCGAAGACCGGGTTCCTCGTGCCGGAGTCGAAGCGTTACGTGGGCGAGCTCGTGGTGGCCGACATCGGCTTCCCGGCCGACCTCCTGGGTTAAGCCCGCGTAAAAACAGCCTCTTTTTCCCCATTTTCCTCATCCAACCATTGACAGCGGACAAATTTGCACGTATCTTTTAAATCAACAAACTTACGCATGCGTAAGATTGTTGATTTGTAAAAAGCGGCGTCGAGGAGAGGGAAAAGTCCGGGCCGCTGGGAAGCGGGCCCGGGGTCGGATCGGCGGAACGGGGTTGTGTTGGACGGGCGGAGCCTATGGAGAGAGGCCGGCCTTGGGGAGAGGGGGAGCGGTACCAGGGACTTCGTCGATGGACGATTCAGCTTCAAGACGGGCGTCGCAGTTCTGCCGGATTCTGGGGAATCCGCTGGCCTACCGCATTGTGCGGCTACTGGACGGCAAGCGGAGGCGCCCGATGGAACTGGCAAAAATACTTGGGGTGTCCGCCACGTCGGTCGTCAACCAGCTCAAGCACCTGAAGATCGCCGGCGCCGTCCAGTTCCACTCCAGCGGCGTCCGCCGCGCCGGCCGCAAGGTCGAGTACTGGCTCTCCGACCGCAGCCTCACCCGCTGGATCGACGGCCTGGAACGCTGCGTCCGGACGATGTCGAAGTAGCGCGCTTCCCGGGCCGGTATGTTAAGCTCTAACCCATGACCCGCCTCCTGGTCCTCTCCGCCTCCGCCGGCGCCGGACACAACCGCGCCGCCGAGGCCATCCGTGAAAGCGCTAAGGCCTACAGCCCCGGCCTCGAGACCGAGTGGGCCGACTCCCTCAGGTACACCAACGCCCTCTTCGCCAAGCTCTACGAGAAGAGCTACGTCTGGATGGCCAGCTACTCCCCCACGCTCTGGGGCGTCATCTACAAGCAGATGGGCAAGAACGTCCAGCGCAAGGAGCTCGAGAAGCTCGTCGAGCTTCACGACCGCCTCACCTACCGCAAGCTCCAGGAACACGTCGAGGAGTTCCAGCCCGACGCGGTCGTCTGCACCCATTTCCTCCCGGCGAACGTCCTCCTCGCCAAGCGGATCGGCGTGCCCGTCTACATCGTCGTCACCGACTTCGACGCGCACATGATGTGGTACAAGAAGGCCGCGGCCGGCTACTTCGTGGCGAGCGAAGAGGTCAAGGTGCAGCTCTCCCGCTACGGCTATCCCGCGGAGAAGATCCACACCACCGGGATCCCGATCCATCCGATCTTCGCCCAGGACACGCCGCGACCGCCGGCCGGGAAGCCCTCGATCCTCTTCATGAGCGGCGGCTTCGGCATGGGCCATATGGAGGAGGCCCTCGAGCGCATCCTCCAGATCCCGCTCCCGTTCGCGCTGACGGTCGTCGCCGGCAAGAACGAGTCGATGCGGAAGAAACTCGAGAAGATCGCCGCCGGCAGGGCGACCGTCCACGGCTTCGTCACCAACGTCCACGAGCTCATGGGCCAGAGCGACCTCATCATCACCAAGGCCGGCGGCCTGACCGTCTCCGAGTGCCTGGCGAAGAAGCTGCCGATGGTGATCTTCTCCCCGATCCCCGGCCAGGAGGAGTGCAACGCGGACTACCTCCTCGAGCACGGCTGCGCCGTCAAGGCGCGCACCATGGACGTCCTGGACTACAAGATCCTCGAACTGCTCCAGAACCCCGCCCGACTCGACATGATGCGCCGCGCCTGCAGCACCGTCGCACGGGCCAACGCCGGACGCGATGTCCTCCGCCGGATCCTCGATGAAAATTCTGCTCGCGGATGACGAACGGTCCATCGCCGTCACCCTCGGCGACGCGCTGCGGGGCGCCGGCCATACGGTGACGGTCGTCCCCGACGGCGAGCAGGCCCTCCACGCGCTCAAGACCGACGCCTTCGACTGCGTCATCACAGACATCCGCCTGCCGAAAGCCGACGGCCTCAAGGTGCTGCGCAGCGCGAGGAGTCTCCACCCCGGCTCGCGCGTCATCCTGATCACCGCCTACGCCAGCGTCGAGGACGCCGTGGCCGCGATCAAGGAAGGCGCGGAGGACTACATCCAGAAGCCGTTCTTCAACGACGACGTCATCGTCCGCCTGAAGAAGCTGGAGCGGCTCCGCTCCCTGGAGCAGGAGAACACGCAGCTCAAGGAGGAGCTGGCGGGACGCCGCCAGTTCGGCGCGCTCGTGGGCAAGGCGCCGAAGATGCAGGCCGTCTACGACCTGGTCAAGTCCGTCGCCGCGAGCGAGGTGAATGTCCTGATCGAGGGCGAAAGCGGCACCGGCAAGGAGCTGGTCGCGGAGGCGATCCATTACAACTCGCCGCGCAAGGGCAAGCCCCTCGTGAAGATGTCGTGCAGCGTCTTCCCCGAGACCCTCATCGAGGACGAACTCTTCGGCCACGTGAGGGGCGCGTTCACCGACGCGAAGTCGGACAAGTCGGGCCGCTTCGAGCGCGCGCACACCGGGACGATCTTCATCGACGACATCGACGACCTGCAGCCGATCCCGCAGGTGAAGATGCTGCGCGTCCTGCAGGAGCGCGAGTTCGAACGCATCGGCGGGACGGAGCCCATCAAGATCGACGTCCGCGTCGTCGTCGCGACCAAGAAGGATCTCTGGCAGCTGGTGCAGGGCAACACGTTCCGGGAGGATCTCTTCCACCGCCTCAACGTGGTCAAGATCCGGATCCCGCCGCTGCGGGAGCGCAGCGAGGACATCCCGCTGCTGGTCGGCCACTTCATGAAGAAGTTCTCGAAGGGGCGCGAGTTCGCGATCACGCCCGAGGTCCTGGAGGCGCTGCAGGGCTATTCGTGGCCCGGCAACGTCCGCGAGCTGGAGCACGCCATCGAGCGGGCGATCGCGCTGGCGGGCACGGAGCTGACGCTGAAGAAGGAGCACCTGCTGCGGCCCCTCAATATGGCGGGCACCGACGTTCCGCCGACCGGCAAGCTCGCGACGCTGAGGGAGATGGTGGCCGAGGCGGAGACGCGGCACATCAAGAGCGTGGTCGCGTATACGCAGGGCCATCGGGGGGAAGCGGCGCGAATCCTGGGGATCACCAGGAAGAATCTCTGGGAGAAGATGAAGGAATACGGGATCGAGGATTGAAGAGA
>DASQOM010000330.1:0-22227 GCA_035644495.1 Planctomycetota bacterium
TCTGCCCGCTCGACCCGAAGGCGGCGATCGACGCGATCGAGGCCGGGGTCAAAACCGGCCGGATCGCCGGGTCGACGATCGACCGCGCGGTGACGCGGCTGCTGCTCCGCAAGGAACGCCTGGGTCTCTTCGCGGATCGCCTTGTGAACGTCGCCCAGGTCGAGTCGATCGTCGGATCCGCGGCGCACCAGGCGGCCGCCGCGCGGATGTTCGACGCGACGCGTCCGCAGTAGAAGTCACTTCGGCAGCGAGGGGGGCGGGACGAGGCGATAGGCCGGGAGTTCGCCGCCCCTCAGGATGTACTTGCAGATCTTCTCGCGGTCGAGCGCCATGCCCAGCGCCCGGCGGACACGGACGTCGTCCAGCGGCTTCGTCTTCGTGTTGAACGCGTAGAAGTACACCGTGTTATAGGGGTTGACCAGGTGGTCGGGGCGCTGGACGTCGACGATCGCCAGCGGGATGCGGAAGAGCCAGTGGCACTGGCCGGTCTCGTAGTACTTGAAGGCCGTCTCCGCGTTCTCGATCCCGAGGAAGACGAACTTCGCAAGCTTCACGGAAGCGGCGTCGCGGTACTTCGGATTCTTCTCGAACACCTTCCGCTGCTTGATCAGCCACTCCGTCATCCGGTACGGCCCGTTGACGACGGCGTTCTGCGGCTCCATGAACTTCGCCCCGAATTTCTCGACCGTCGCGCGGTGCACGGGGAAATAGAGGTTCATGCAGAGCAGCTGCAGGAAGTACGGGGTGCGGCGCACGAGCTTCACTTCGAGCGTCCGGTCGTCGACCGCGCGGACGCCCAGTTCCCCGGGCTCCTTCTCCTTTTTCACGATCTCGCGCGCGTTCAGCACCGGGTACATGCGCTGGACGTAGCCCGAGCCGGTCGCCGGCGTCACCACCCGGCGCCACGCGTAGACGAAGTCCCCCGCGGTCACGGGGTCGCCGTTCGACCACGTCGCGGGCCGCAGGTGGAAGGTATACGTCTTCCCGTCCTCGGAGAGGTCCCAGCGCTCGGCGAGCGCGGGGCGCGGGGCGGCGTCCTGGTCGTCGGGCATGACGAGGCCCTCGAGCAGGTGCATGAGGATCTTGTAGCCGGCGATGTCGCGGCTGAGGGCGGGGTCGATCGACTGCGGTTCGGCGCCGCCGTTGAAGAGCAGGACGCCGTCGGCGGGCGCGCCGGGCCCTTCGAGCGTGACGCCCTGGAGCGGATGGATGTCGCGCGAATTGAGGTGCACGCCCTGGACGAAGGGCTTGATCATGTTGTGCGCGACGTAATGGAAGACCGGGAAGATCGGCGCCTCCTCCATCAGCAGCGTCTCCGCCCGGGCGAGCAGGTCGAAGCGTTTCGCGGCGTCGGCGGTCTCGTTCGACTCCGACACGAGCCGCTCATAGCCCTCGGACGTCCAGCCGGTGGTGTTCGAGCGGCTGTCCTCGGTGAACAGCTCGAGGAAGGCGAGCGGATCGGAGAACTCGCCGTTGTAGCCCTGGCGCGCGATCTGGAAGTCGCCGCGCTGGACGGCGCCCATCATCAGGGGGAACTCCATGTTGCGGAGCTCGACGCCGACGCCGAGGTTGACGCGCCACATCTCCTGGATCGCCGACGCGATCTGCTTGTGGTACTCGTCGGTGTTATAGAGCAGCTCCAGTTTGGGGAAGCCCTTGCCGTCGGGGAAGCCCGCGGCGGCGAGCAGCTGCCTGGCCTGCGCGACCTTGGGGTCGGCCGCCGCCGTCGCGGGCGGATCGGACCTGCCGCAGCCCGCGAGCGCGAGGGCGATCAGGACGGCGAGCCTACCTCTGCTGCACATCGAAGGCATCCCGCAGGCCGTCGCCGACGGCATTGAGACAGAACAGGGTCAGGGCGAGCAGCGCGCCGGGAAAGACGACGAGCCACCAGTACACGCGGATGGGATTGAGCGCGCCCGCGCCGTCGCTGATCAGCAGTCCCCACGACGTCGCCGGCTCGCTGATCCCCAGCCCGAGGAAGGAAAGGAAGGCCTCCTGGAGCATTACCGTCGGGACGGTCAGGGTCGAGTAGACGATCACCGGCCCGAGGATGTTGGGAATCATATGGCGCGCGATGATCGCGGGCGTCGCGACGCCCAGGCCGCGCGCCGCCTCGACGAACTCCTTCTCCTTCAGCCCGAGCACCTGGCCGCGGACGATGCGCGACATCGTCATCCAGCTGAAGCAGCCGAGCACCATGAACACGACGAGGAAATTCCGGCCGAGGATCGACATGACGATGATGACCAGAAACATGTGCGGGAGCCCGTAGAGGATGTCGACGAAGCGCATCATCGCGGAGTCGATCTTGCCGCCGAGAAAGCCGGACGTGGCCCCGTACGCGACGCCGATGACGAGGCTGACGACGGTGGCGAGCAATCCCACGGCGAAGGAGATCTGGCCGCCATAGAAGGAGCGGACCATCAGGTCGCGGCCGTTGGGGTCGGTGCCGAACCAGTAGGTCGCGTCGGGCGCCCTTTTCTGGAATTCCAGCTTCTGGACGCGGTAGTCGTGGGGCGACAGGAGGGGCACGAGCGGCGTGGAAAGGCCGACGGCCAGAACCAGCCAGAAGGCCGCCATGGCGCGGCGGTTCTTCGCGAAGCGCCGGATCGCGAGTTGCGTGGGGCTGCGGCCTTCGATCGCGAGCGCGCTCATGCGAGCCTCACCCGCGGATCGAGCAGCGAGTAGCCGATGTCGACCGCGATGTTGAACAGGATCACCAGGCAGCTGTAGATCAGCACCGCGCCCATGACCATGGCGTCGTCGCGGGCGAGGGCGGCATCGACGAAATGCTGTCCCATGCCGGGGAGATTGAAGATCTTCTCGACGACGACGGAGCCGGTGAAGATGTACGCCGCCATCGGGCCCGCGTAGGACAGCACGGGCGTGATGCCGTTCTTCAGCGCGTGCTTGAGGAAGACCGATCGCTCGTCGACGCCCTTGGCCCGCGCGGTGCGGATGTAGTCCTTATGGAGCACGTCGAGCATCCCGGCGCGGGTGAGCCGCGAGACGTAGGCCACGTGGACGGCCCCCAGCGTCACGGCGGGGAGGATCAGCTTGAGCAGCTCCTCGCCGCTGAAGTCCTCCGGCCAGCCCGCGACGGGGAGCCAGTGCAGGGAGAGCGCGAACGCCATGACGAGCACCGGCCCGAGCAGGAAATTGGGCACGCAGATGCCGAAGAGGGCCGCGCTCGAGGAGAGGTAGTCGGGGAGCCGGTTCTGCTTCGCGGCGGCCAGGATGCCGATGGGGACCCCCATCAGCAGCGAGAAGCAGAATCCCAGGAGCCCCAGCTGCAGCGAGGTTCCGAAGGAGGGAAAGAGCAGCTCGTCGACGCGCTTGCCGAGGTACTTCGTCGACAGTCCCAGGTCGCCGCTGAGGTAGCCCTTCATCCGGAGCAGGTACTGGACCGGGAGGGGTTTGTCCATGTTGTAGGCGCGCTCGAGGTTTCGGAGCACCTCGGGGGGGAGCTTGCGCTCGCCGGTGAACGGGCTGCCGGGGGCGAACCGGATGATGAAGAAGCAGAGCGTCGCAATGACGAAGAGGGTGAGCACGCCGCCGGAGATCCGCTTGAGGATGAACTGGATCATTTGCCCGGCTTCTCCGCCAGGCGGATCCGGTTGTAGGGGTGGGTATCGCGGACGTTGTCGTAGATGCCTGTGACCTCGGGCTTCCACATGTTCTTCGTGATGTAGAAGTACATCGGGACGATCGGCAGCTCGTCCATCAGGACCGCCTCGGCGCCGTGAAGCAGCTTCATCCGCTTTGCGGGATCCGTCTCCTTCGCCGCTCCGGCCACCAGACGGTCGTACTCCGCGTTCGCGAAGCCCGTGTTGTTGTTCCCGTTCGCGGACGTGAACATGTCGAGGAACGTATTGGGGTCGTTGTAGTCGGCGATCCAGGCGCGGCGGATCACGTCGAACTCCATCCGCGACTGCATGTCGAGGTAGATCTTCCACTCGACGTTCCGCAGCTCCGACTCGATGTGCAGGTTCTGGCGCCACATCTCCTGGATGGCGGCGGCGATCTTCTTGTGGACGTCCTGCGTGTTGTAGAGGATCTCGATCTTCGGGAAGCCCTTGCCGCCGGGGTAGCCGGCGTCGGCCAGCAGCTTGCTCGCGGCTTCGGGATCGAACGGGTTGGTCTTCGCGGGCTCGTAGCCGGGCAGCCCGGGCGGCACGAGCGACTCGGCCGGGATCTCCCCCGCGCGCGTGATGAACTTGACGATCTTCTGGCGGTCGATGGCCCGCGCCAGCGCCTGCCGTACCCTCTTGTCCTTCGTGACGCCCTTGTTCAGGTTGAAGCCGTAGAAGTACGTCGTCAGGAACGGCCCTGTGTGGTAGTCCGGCCGGTTCAGCAGCTCCTCGATGTAGTCGCGCGGAACCTCGGTGAGCCAGTGGATGCGCCCCTTCTCGTAGAGGTTGAAGGCCGTCGACGCGTTCTCGACCGGCAGGAATTTCAGCTTCAGGTCGGCGACGTTGGCCGCGTCCCAGTAGTTCGGGTTCCGATCCAGGAGGATATGGTCCTTCACCTTCCACGTCTTCATGCGGAAGGGTCCGTTGCCGACCAGGTGCTCGGGCCGCGTCCAGTCCTTGCCGTGGGTCTCGACGGTCTTCCGGTGCACCGGGAAGTACGTGAAGAACGCCGCGAGGTCCAGGAAGTAGGCGGTCGGCGCTTCGAGCGTGACGACCAGCGTGCGGTCGTCCTTTGCCTTGACGCCGACCTGCCCGAGGGTGACGTCGGGCCGCTTCATGCACTCCGAAAAAGCGTTGTTGAGCTCCGTCGAGACGGCTTGGTCCTTCTCGGCCGCGATCAGCGCCTTGAGGGGATCGGCGTGGCGGCGCTGCACGAGCTTGACGAGGGACTTCGCGTCCTCGAGCCGCTTTTCCGGCTTCGTCCCCGCCCAGCCCTGGATCGTGCCGTCGGCCGCGGCGCCGTCGAAGTACGCCATCCCGTTCTTCAGGTAGCGGGAGACCTGCTCCACGTACTCGGAGCCGAGCGCGGGATCCAGCACCCGCTTCCACGACCACTCGAAGTCCGCGGCGGTGACCGGGTCGCCGTTGGACCATTTCGCCGGGCGCAGGTGGAACGTATAGACGGTGCCGTCGCCGCCCAGCTCCCACGACTCGGCCACTCCGGGCTTCACGCTGAGGTCCTTCGGATCGTAGACGGTCAGCCCTTCATACAGGGCGATCGTGATGTGGTACTCGGGCTGCCCCTTCTCGAGGGCGGGGTCGAGCGTCTGGGGTTCGGTGCTGTTGTTGACGATGAGGGTGTTGGGGTCTTCGGCCGCGCCCCCGCAGGCGGCGACGCCGGCCAGGACGATCGAGAGCAGGAGTCTCGGGACGCCCTTCAGCATTCGCCTATCTTAGGTCCGTGCCGCCGATCGAGTCAACGAGCCGCTACGACTTGGGCTGATCGAGGCTCGGCATGCCCATGATGTTGAAGCCGGCGTCGACATAGATCACCTCGCCGGTGACGGCCGAGCCGAGGTCGGAGCAGAGCGACAGGGCGGTGTTGCCCACGTCCTCCGTCGTGACGAGCCGGTTGAGCGGCGAGTTCTTCTCGCAGTAGTCGAGCATCGAGCGGAAGCCGCCGACGCCCGCCGCGGCCAGCGTCTTGATCGGGCCGGCGGAGATCCCATTGACGCGGATCTTCTGCCTGCCGAGGTCGTAGGCGAGATAGCGGACGCTGGCCTCGAGCGCCGCCTTAGCGACGCCCATCACGTTGTAGTGGGGGATGACCTTCTCGGCGCCGTAGTACGTCAGCGTGAGGATGCTGCCGCCGTTGGGCATGAGTCCGCGGGCCCGGTTGGCCAGGGCGACCAGGCTGTAGGCGCTCACCTCGAGGGCCGTGCGGAAGCCGTCTCGGCTCGTCGTCACGTACTGGTTCTCGAGGTCTTCCTTCCTGGCGAACGCGATGGCGTGGACGAGGACGTCGATCGACCCGAACTTCTCCTTGGCGCGGGCGAAGAGGGCGTCGAGCTGGTCGTCCTTGCCGACGTCGCAGGGTTCGATGAAGTCGCAGCCGACCTGGCCGGCGAGGGGGGTGACGCGGTCTTTCAGGGCTTCGCCGGCGTAGCTGAGTCCGATGGCCGCGCCCTCCTTATGGAAGGCCCTGGTGATGCCCCAGGCGATCGAGCGTTCGTTGGCGACGCCGAAGATCAGGGCTTTCTTGCCGCTCATCAGACCCATGGACCGGTCCTTTCGTGCTTGGTTCCGGGGGACTATATATGTAGGAGCGCGCGGGTGACAAGCCTTATCTCAGGAAGTTGCGCAGCAGGTCGAGTCCCGCGCCGGTCCGGTAGCTTTCCGGATGAAACTGCACTCCTTCGAGCGGCCACTCCCGATGGCGAAGCCCCATGACTTCGCCGTCGCCGCTGCGGGCGGTGACGAGGAAGTCTTCCGGCATCGTGGTTTCGTCGACCACGAGCGAGTGATAGCGCATGGCGGGGAAGGGATTGGGCAGGCCCGCGTAGAGGCCGGCGCCGTCGTGGCGGATCTCGCTGGTCTTGCCGTGCATGGGCCGGGCCGCGCGGACGATGCGGCCGCCGAAGGCGTGCGCGATGCACTGGTGGCCGAGGCAGACCCCGAGGATGGGGATGCGGCCGGCGAGGCGGCGGATGACGCGGTTGGAGATGCCCGACTCCCGCGGCGTGCAGGGTCCGGGCGAGATCACGATGCGGTCCGGCGCGCGCGCCTCCACCTCCTCGGGCGTGAGGGCGTCGTTGCGGACGGTCTCCACGCCGGCGCCGAGCGAGCCCAGGGCCTGGACGAGGTTGTAGGTGAACGAATCGTAGTTGTCGATGAGGAGGATCACGGGATCACTTCTTCTTCCGGCGCTCGATGTCCTGCCGGAGCTTCTGGAGCGAGGTCCAGGTGCCCGAGTTGCGGAACTGCTGAGGGAAGGTGTCGATCTTGCGGATCGCGTCGTCGAAGCGTCGCTCGTCGGCCAGCGCCAGGGCCGCCTCGCGGATGTCCGCGGCATAAGGCTCCGCCAGCTTCTCGTAGCGCTGGTTGTAGTCGTTCTGGAGGGCGCGGATTTCGGCGACGCGCGGCGATCCGGAGCGGGCGCCGGTCTCGATGGCCAGCTGGAACTTGGGCTGCAGCTCGGAGTACCGCTTGAACTCCGGGTCCGTGGCCGCGGCGCCCTTCAGTTCGTCGATGAGCGGCGACAGCTCGCGGGAGGAGGCTTCCAGGTCCCTCTCGCGCAGCACCCGCGTCCGGAGCTCCTCCAGCTTCTTCTCGAACAGGGTTCCGCGGCAGATCGGCCGGGCCTTGTCGGCCGCGGCGAGGACGAGGTCCCAGGAGACGCCGTCGCGCTTTGCGAGCTCCTCGGCCCGGGTATAAGCCTCGCGGGCCTGCGCCTCGGAGTTCACCGGCGGGTTTGTCGCGGGACCGGTGACCGGGGCCACGGGCGTCTTCGTTCCGAACTCCGGCGCCGGCGTGCCCCGGGAGGCGAGGAGGACGCCGCCGACGGCCAGGATGACGACGAGACCTGCGGCGGACAGGATCAGCGGCATCCGCGATGTCGCGGCCGGAGGCGCAGGTGCCGCGGCCGCACGCCGGACGGCGGATTTATGGGGCAGTTTCCCGGAGGATTTCGCCGGAGCGGGGGCGGCGGGTCGGGCGGTCTGCGTCGGGACGGCCGGCGGGCTCCTCCGGGCGGGCGCCGCGACGGGCGCGGGGCCGGGAGTTCCGGAAAGGTCGTCCAGAGAGACCCCGCTGATCGCCTCGCTCTTGCAGTCGGGGCAGTAGCGTTTCCCCATCAGGGTCACGGCGCGGCCCGTTTCCAGGTCGGCGTCCTGGATGGGGCTGCCGCAGGCATCGCAGGGGAGAACGGGAGAAGACATAAGGCCATCCGGTTGAAGGCGATCGGAAACGCGGCCGCGATTCTAACAGGGGCCTCAAAACCCGGTCAAATCTCTTTTTCCGGGAAAAAAATTGACAACCTCCGACACCGGTCTATAATTACTTGACCAAAGTCCCCTGGAAATCACACGGAGGCGGTATGCGTCGTGCAGTACGGCTGCTTGTCGCATCGACCTTGATCGCCTCACTGGCCGTCGGCCTCACCGGCGAAGCCCAGGACAAGAAGCCCGAGACCCCTCCGGCTCCGGTTCCCGCCGCTCCGGGGGTCCAGCAGGATAAGATCGACATCGGACCGGCCCTGGACTCGTGGTACAAGATCAGCGAGAAGGGCAATGCGGTCGGCTTCGCGCATGAGATCCTGACGCGCGCCCGCCCGGGAAGCTCCTTCCGCTACACCTATGTGGCCGACGCGGAGACCGAGCTGCTCGTGCCGGACACCAAGGACCCCAAGAAGCAGGTTTCGCGGACGGAATCGCTCCGCATCGAAGGCCAGCTGGACGACACGTACGGGCCGGTGACGCTGAAGCGCACGGACGCGCGCGACGAGTCGACCGTGGTGTGCAACATCCTGAACGACGACGCCGGCCGGCGCATCGACATGGCCGTGGGATCGGAACACAAGATGATCCCGGTGAGCCCGGATGAGGAAGTGCACTACTCCCGCTTCCTGCTCTTCATCTCGCTGCGCCAGAACGGCAAGCTCGCGAAGCCGGGGACGCAGCGCGCGCTTCTCTTCGCGCCCCGTCCGGACGAGCAGTCGCCCATCGTCGAGGTGCAGCTGGAAGTCCACGAGGTCCTGAAGAAAGCCTATCTCGACAAGAAGGAAGTTTCCGTGACCCGGGTCACCTACCTCAAGCCGCCTCCCGCCGCGACCCGGGACGCGGAGTTGCTGGAAGCCTTCGTCGACCGCTTCGGCCGCGTGGTCGAGGAAACCACGCGCGGCGGCCTGCGCCGGGTGCTGGTCAAGGACGAAGCCGAGGCCGTCGGGCAGAACGAGCGTCCGCGTCACGGCGGTCGCCGGGACCCCTTCGACAAGAAGCCCGCGATGAACGTGGTGAACGAAGGCCCCAAGAAAGAGGGCACCGAAGTCCAGCTGATCGATCCCCAGGACATCGGCAAGACGTTCAAGGACATCGAAGCCCAGCTCGAAGAGCTGAAGAAGTGCAAGGAAGAGAAGCGGGAAGACGACGGCAACAAGATCTACGACCGGCTGATCGCCACGCTGATCTACATGAAGAGCCCCCAGTATCCCAAGCCGCTGACTCCGGAGCAGCTCGCCCGGGTGGAAGCCCTCCGCCAGCAGATCGAGGAAATCTGGGGCGGGCTGGCCCGCCTCATGAAGAACCTGCGGGGCGTCTACATCCAGGTGGCCGACGCCTTCAACCAGGATGAATGCGCGTCCATGGAAAAGGGCATCGACGAACTGAAGAAGGCGGTCCAGACGCGCAAAGAGCTCGAAGACACCGACGACCTCCGGCAGGTCCTGAAGTGGATCGGCGAGCTGGAGCCGCTGGTGGCCAAGTGCAAGACGCGCATCGAGCTGGGGCGGAAGAAGCTCGTCCTGATCGGCACGCTGCTGCACGAGGACGTGCAGATGATGCCGCTGGATGCCTCGATCAACGTCTTCGGGCACCAGGTCGGCGGGATCCAGGAAGTGCGGTTCACCAAGCCCAATCGCATCGCGGTGATCAACGACAAGATGTACCGGATGGGGGATATCGTCGAGGGGGAAGGCGTCCGGGTCGAAAAAATCTGGGCGTTCGGCATCCAGGTGTCTCTCCGGGAGGAGACGCGGGATGTCGGAATTCGGCAGAAATAGGGGTAGGGAGTGCATGGGGGTGGGAGGCCTGGCCGTCGGAGGGACGACGGCAGACAGGTCTGCTCCTTCTCTAGAAATCTATTTAGTGGAGCTTGGACCATGAAAGGCGCCCGTGTCTGCCTGACGACGTTGATGGCTCTCGTCTGCGCCGGCCCCGTGCTGGCCCAGGAAATGAAGCCCGCCCAGACGAAGCCCGACGCGCAGGCGGAAGATCCGAAGGCCAAGGCCATCCGCGAGGCCTATGAGGAACAGCTGCGGCGCGAGCGCCAGGAAGTGACCATCGTCGCGCACAACGCCTCCGTCGACCAGATCGTCGAGGACTTCCGCCGGCAGACCGGCTGGAACATCGTCATCGACAAGAAGAACATCCCGGACGACTACCGGGTCGACGATCTCCGCATCGAGAAGGAGAAGGCGAAGGGCGCCCTCGCCGCCTTCGTGGCCAAGGCCGAGCTTTCGATGGAAGAGGTGAGCCCCACGCTCATCATGCTCTCCCGCCCGCCCCGCCTGACCTTCAACTTCCGCGACGCCGACATCAAGGTCGTCATCGACATGATCGCCCGGGTCTCCGGCGCGAACATCATCGTGTCGCCCGACGTGAAGGGCCAGATCACGCTCTCGATCAACAACGTCCCCTGGAGCGAGGTGCTCTCGGCCGTCGTGCGCACGCTGAACTTCACGACCGTGAAGGAGGCGTTCGGGATCATCCGCATCATCCACCCGGACGAGCTGCTCAAGCAGATGGAGACGCGGGTCTTCCAGCTCCGATTCATCGCTCCGCCCTCGATCTACACGGCGAAGGTGGAGTCGGGCAAGACGCTGGAAGGCCGTCCGCTCACCCCGCCGAGCTCGATCGAGGAGGCCCTGCGGCGCTTCATCCTCGTCCAGACCCTCCAAACGGTGCTGTCGCGCGACTCGGGCAACCGCATCCTCGGCACGCTGAACTACGACCCGCAGTCCAACGTCTTCGTCGTCCGCGACACGAAGGTCATCCTGGACCGCGTCGCGGAGATCATCCAGCTGCTGGACGTCGAGCCCGAGCAGGTGATGCTGGACATGAAGTTCATCTCGACGACGAACCACGACCTGCTGCAGTTCGGCGTGAACTGGTCGCTGGGCGGCCAGGACGGCCTGACGGTGACCAGCCGCTTCGTCAACCCCTCGTTCTCGACGGCTGCCGACGGCTCAACCCTGAACGGGCGCATCAGCAAGATGCCGTTCGGCCTGGGCTCGCAGGTCAAGGCGCCCGGCGACCAGCTCTTCCTGACGAACTACGACATGAGCATGGTGTTCCGGGCGTTCAAGAACGACACGTTCTCGCGCCTGATCCAGCAGCCGCAGCTGGCGGTGACGGACAACACCGAAGCGACGATCTTCGTCGGCACCACGGTGTCCTACGCGGAAGTCCGGACCACGACGAACCAGTTCGGCGGCCTGGAGTTCAGCCTGGGTGAAGCCGGCAAGTCGCCGGTGAAGACGGGCTTCCAGCTCTTCGTCGTCCCGCGCATCGTGCCGGACGCGAACAAGGTCATCCTGACGATCATCCCGCAGAACGAGTTCCTGTCGGGCTCGTCGAGCAACGCGGCGGTGCCGGGCTTCAACCACTTCGAGCTGATCTCGAACGGCGCCACGCAGAGCATCGACCTGCCCCAGGTGTCCCAGACGCAGCTCGTGACCCGGCTGGTGCTGGAGAGCGGCTTCACGGCGGTGCTGGGCGGCCTGGTGCAGGAGCGGGCGAGCTTCGAGGACAACGGGATCCCGGTCCTGAAGGACATCCCGCTGATCAACTACCTGTTCAAGCAGCGCACGGACGAGACCACCAAGGAACACCTCCTGGTCTTCGTGACCCCGAAGATCATCCGCCGCGGCCGCGGGCCGGCGGAAGGCCTCCAGCAGCTCCTGAAGCTGCGCGAGGAGGAGGAGCAGCGCCAGTTCGAAGAATCGAAGAAGAAGGCGACTCCGGAGCCCGAGAAGAAGTAAGCGGCCGGGTGCCCGAGGGCGCCCTGGCGAAAGCCCCCTGGCGGCGCAGCCGGGGGCCCGCCCGAGGAAACGGGCGGCCGCCCCGAAGGCCGGAAGGCCCGGGGCCCCCGACGAGCGGGGAGCGCGGAACGGGAACGGCCCTCCTGAGGGGGGCCCGAGAAAAATTTGTCGTAGGGCCGGCGTGGATCCTGCCGGCCTGCCTCCGCCGTTCCCCCACTCCCTGCCCGCCGAGGTATGAATATTTTTTCGTACAGGGTCCGGTTCACCAAGACCGGACGCATGCGCTTCCTCTCGCATCACGACCTGATGCGGCTCTTCGAGCGCGCGCTCCGCCGCACCGGCCTGGAGCTGCGCATGACGGAGGGCTACAATCCCCACCCCGTCATCGCCTTTCCCACCGCGCTGGGCCTCGGCATCGAGTCCCTCGACGAGATCCTGGAGTTCGAGCTCACCCGGTGGACGGCGCCCCGGCAGGTCGAACAGCTCCTGGGCAAGGAGCTCCCGGAGGGGATGGGCGTCGCCAGCGCGGAGGCCTTCTACCGCAAGCAGCGCTCCTGCGTGAACTACGTGGAGTACGAGGCCGAGTGCCCCTCCCAGGGAGCGGGCCTCGCCGACCGCATCCTCGCCTTCCTCGCGCTCAAGGAATGCCCCGTCGAGCGTGTCTCCGACAAGGGCTCGAAAACCGTCGAGATCCGCCAGTACGTCATGGCCCTCGAGGCGGACGGCGACCTCGTCTACGTGCGCGTCCGCATCACCGACCAGGGGACCGCCAAGCCGGAGGAGGTGCTCCGCTCGATCGGCGTCAAGATCGACGAAACCGTGCGGCTGCGGAAGACCTACACCGAGATGGCGGTGAGGACATGAGCGACGCCCGCTGGATGCTGGTCAACGCCGTCGAGAAGGAGGAGACCCGCATCGCCGTGGTCCGGGGCGGCCGCCTCGAGGACCTGCACGTCGAGCGCACCAGCCACGAGACGCTCGTGGGGAACATCTATAAGGGGCGCGTCGAGAACGTCCACGCCAGCCTGCAGGCGGCCTTCGTCAACATCGGCCTCGGGAAGAACGCCTTCCTCCACGTGTCGGAGACGGTGGGGGAAGGGGAGGAGCCGTACCATCATCCCCAGCGGGGCCAGCGGCCCCGGGGGCCCAAGCGTCTCATCCAGGGCCTGCTTCACCCCGGGCAGGAGGTGCTGGTCCAGGTCATCCGCGATCCGTTCGGCGAGAAGGGCCCCTCGGTGTCGATGGAGGTCTCGCTCCCCGGGCGCTTCCTCGTCCTGACGCCGCTGACCACGAAGGTCGGCGTCTCGAAGAAGATCACCAACCCGCAGCAGCGCGCGCAGCTGCGTACGATGATGAAGGAGCTGACGGACAGCAACCCCACGAACGTCGGCTTCATCGTGCGCACGGCGTCGGGCGACACCCCGATGCAGGACCTGAAGAACGACTTCGACTACCTCCAGCGCGTCTGGCACGCCGTCGACCAGCGGGCCCGCGAGGCGCGCGCGCCGGCGTCGCTCTACCAGGAGACCGAGCTCGTGCTCCGCACCGTGCGCGACTTCTTCTCGACCGACATCGACAAGGTGATCGTCGACGACCCCGGCGTGCATCAGCGGCTGAAGGACTTCTTCGAGCATGTGATGCCGCGCTTCGGCGAGCGGCTGGAGCTCGACTCGGGGCCGACGCCGCTCTTCTACAAGCACGACCTGGAGAGCCAGATCGAGCAGCTGGCGGCCAAGACGGTGAACCTGCCGTCGGGCGGCTCGATCGTGATCGAGCCCACGGAGGGCATGAACGCGATCGACGTCAACTCCGGCCGCCTGGTGCGGGAGGCGAACCCCGAGGATCTGGCGCTCAAGACGAACCTGGAAGCGGCGCGCGAAATCATGCGCCAGCTGCGTCTCCGCGACCTGGGCGGCATCATCGTGATCGACTTCATCGACATGAAGCAGGAGCGTCACAAGCGCGACCTGGAGAACGAAGTCCGCGAGGAGTCGCGCCGGGACCGCTCCCAGATGGTGATCCTCCCGCTCTCCCAGTTCTGTCTGCTGGAGATCGCGCGGCAGAAGACGCGGCCGAGCCTGCAGGTGGTCTCCAGCGACCCGTGTCCCGCCTGCGGCGGCACCGGCTTCGTGAAGAACATCGAGTCCATGGCCCTGGAGGTCATGCGCGCGCTGAAGTCGACGCTCGACCGCGACGACATCGCGGTCGTCGAGGCGCGGGTGAGCCCGGACGTGGCGGGGTATCTGAAGGGGCGCCTGGACGACCTGAAGCTCCTGGAGGAGCGCCATAAGAAGCGGATCCACCTGAGCCCCACCCGGGAGCTGGCCTCCAACCGGGTCGAGTTCTCCTGCTACAACACCTCGGGGGAGAAGGTCTACGATTTCGTGAAGTAAGGCTTGCCTCCGAGGGGGCGCTTTGATATAAGGATCGGCCCATGTACGCAATCTTCAAGGACGGCGGACGGCAATATCGCGCGGAAAAAGGCGCGACCCTCGAGCTCGATCAGCAGGGCCCCAAGGAGGGCGAGAAGATCGAGTTCACCGAGGTCGTGCTCGTCCACGACGGCAAGAAGGCCACGATCGGCGCGCCGACGGTCAAGGGCGCCAAGGTCCTCGCCGAGGTCGTGAAGAACTTCCGCGGCGAGAAGATCCGCGTCTTCAAGTTCCGCAAGCGCGAAGGCTACCACCGCACCCGCGGCCACCGCTCCGAGCTGACCCTCGTCAAGGTCACGGACATCGTCACGGGCTGAGCGCCCGCGGCCTCCGGCGCGTTATACTCTCACCATGGCGACCCCTGCCGCTCCCTGGCTGCTCCGTGCGGGAGCCCTGCTGATCCTCGTCTCCCCGCTGCTCCCCCAGGCCGCGTCCGCGGGCCGAAACTTCAGCCCGGCGGGAACCGTGCACGCGCTCAAGGGAACCGCCACCGGGACGGAACGGGCCGCCCTGGCCGCGGGCCTCTTCGCCCCGATGGCCGCCGGTCTCGTGCTCGCCGCAGGCTCGCTGCCGCGGAACGGGGGGCCGACCGCGCTGCGGCTGGTCACGCTGTGCCTGCTCCTGGCGCTCTCGTTCGGGCTGGCCACGCTGGGGTCGATCATCCTTTCCGACAGCACCGCGCGCCCCTCGGCGCCCTCCTATCCGCTGACTCTGGCCGTATTCGCGGTGCCGCTGCTCCTGTCCTCGGCGGCGCTGGCCCGCTGGATGGAAGGAGGCTTCGGCCGCTCGACGGGGGCCTTCGAACGGGCGGCGCTGGCCGTCCTCGTCCTTTTGCACGGGCTCTTCCTGGCGGATAGCGGCTGGATCGCCCTGGCGGGTGCCGCCGGGGCCGCTGCGGGATCGGTCCGCACCCTGCCCGGGGTCTGGGTGGCCCCCGCAGGGGCGCTGCTCGCCGCCGCCGGCGCCATCCTCGCCTCCCTGCCCCCTCGCAGAGCCGTGGACTCCGCGCCCGCTTCCGGGTAAAATCCCTCCCCCGGGGGGCGGAATAGGGAGACCGACGTGGCCGAGATCCAGGATTCGGAGTTCCTCCGCATCCTCCGCAGCAATCCGATCGTCCCGCAGGACGAGGTCCTGTCGGCGCAGGAACTCCAGCGGGGCGAGCTGGACCGCGAAGGCTCCTGCCGCTCCCTCTTCGCCATCCTCCGCGACAAGGGCCTCATCGACGACCGCATCGCCGAAACGATGGGCGACCGCCCGGGCGACGTCACCCCGCACACCCCGACCGTCGTCCTGAACAACCCTGACCATACGCCCGCTCCCGGCCGGGGCAGCTCCTCCGGCATCTCGAAGATCCGCACGTCGCGCCGGCATCCGCCGGAGGTCGACACCGCCCGCATCGATCCGCGCAACGTCCTGGGCTCCTATATCCTGGTCAAGGAGGTCGGCAAGGGCGGCATGGGCCGCGTCTACCGTGCCTGGGACGAGAACGTGGGCCGCTTCGTCGCGGTCAAGGTGATCGACACCGAGGACGTGACCGACCGCGAGCGCTTCGTGCGGGAGGCCCAGATCGCGGGCCGCCTGAACCATCCGTCGATCGCGACGGTCTACCAGGCGGGGGAGCAGGGCACGCGCGGCTACATCGCGATGCAGTTCATCGAGGGCGGGCCCATCGACGCGGTCAAGCTGCCGCTGCTGAACTGCCTGGCGCTGATCCGCGACGCCGCCCGGGCGCTCAGCTACGCGCACGAACAGGGCGTCATCCACCGCGACGTGAAGCCGGGCAACCTCATGGTCGACAACGGCGGCCGCGTCTTCCTGACCGACTTCGGCCTCGCGAAGGAGGTGGTGGGCAGCGTGGACGCGCAGCTCTCGATCACGGGGACGACGTTCGGGACGCCGCAGTACATGTCTCCCGAGCAGGCCCGCGGGGAGCACAAGAAGATCGACGGGCGCTGCGACGTCTACTCGCTCGGGGCGACGCTGTATGCGCTCCTGGCGCGCCGGCCGCCGTTCACGTCGACGAACCTCGCGACGCTGCTGCTCGAGGTGCTGGACAAGCGGCCGCCGCCGCTGTCGAAGTTCAACTCGGAGATCTCGCCCGAGCTGCAGATGCTGGTCGAGAAGGCGATGGCGAAGGAGCCGCCGCGGCGCTACGGGACGATGACGGCCTTCGCGGACGCGCTGGACGAGCTGATCCGCGAGGGGCGATATGCCGGCCGCTACGGCCTGGCCAAGGCGCTGGCGCGCCGCTGGGTGCCGCGGCTCCTGGTCGCCGCCGCGCTCGGGGCGGTCCTCTGGTTCGGCATCCCGATCGTGTTCGCGCCGCCGAAGCCCGTCGTGGTGGATCCGACGCCGGCCCTGTATGCCGACGCCGCGTCGGCGCTGCGGACGCTGGAGAACCAGGCGCTGACGCCGGAGGAGCGACGCGAGCGGGTGGAGCAGCAGGTGCTGCAGCCGCTGAAGGCCGTGCTCGACCGGAAGCCGCAGGACCTGCGGGCGCGGGCGCTGCGCCTGCGCGCGCATTATGCCCGGGGCGACGGCGACGCGGCCGAGCGCGAGCTGCGGGAGCTGGAGCCGCGAAAGCGGGAAGACTACCGGATCCTCCTCGTCCCGGCGCTGAGGAAGCTCGAGGCGTCCCTGGCGGCGCCTTGCCCGCTTCCTGCGTTCGAGGGGCCGGGCTTCGAGTGGGAGGAGGCGCCGGTGCCGCCGGCGTCGGGGATCGACGAGGTCGTCCGCGCGAAGATTCCGCCGGACCTGGCGAAGGACTACGAGGAGGACCGGGCGGCGATCGACGGGCTGTCGATGCTGGCGCAGGGACAGTTCGGAAAAGCGGCGGATCTGCTCCGGAAGAAGGCGCTGCCGGTGTACCAGGCGGCGTGGTGCCGGGCGGCGTACTTGGACCGCCGCTTCAAGGACGTGATCGAGGCGAAGGAGTCCGAGGGCCGCCGGGAGCGCTTCGGAGCGGCGTTCGCGCTGGCGGAAGGGACGGCATCGCGGCTGGAGTCCCTATTGCCGTTCGCGGGGGTGCATGCCCCGTCGGTGCACTCGGCGATGGCGAGGATGGAGGGGACGGAGAAGATCGAGCAGCACGCGGAGGAGGGCCGGAAGGGGGCCGGGACGGAGCGCCGGGCGGCGCTGGCGTCGGCGTCGCTGCGGCTGCAGGCGCTGCGGGGCTCGGACGACGAGGCGGCCTGGCGCGCGGCGGTCGCGCTGGCGGGCGAGTCCCCGTCGACGTCGCAGGGGAAGCTGGCGGCGGTCGAGCTGCGGATCGGGCTGGGATCGCGCCTGTTGCGGACGCGGGGCGAGGGACGGCCCGCGCTCGAGGACGCGCTGCGCCGGGCGGAGGATCTGCTGCAGACGTCGCCCGACTGGGCGGCGCCGAGGCTGCTCTGCGCGGTGGCGCGGCTGCGCCTGGGCCGGCTCGAAGACGCGCGCGCGGACCTGGGGAAGCTGACGGCGACGGCGCGCTCGGGCCTGCGGGCGCGGCTGACGGCGGCGTCGGTGGAGCTGGCGTCGGCGGAGCGGGAGCGCCGGGCGGGAGCGCCGTTCGTGGACTTCGTGCGGTCGGCGCGGCGCGAGGCGCTGTCGGCGCCCGGGGAGTCGCCGGAGGCGCAGACGCTGGCGGCGGCGGCGAGCCTGCTGCTGGCGCAGGACGCGGCGGTGTCGGGCCGGGACGAGTCGGAGCCGGTGGCGTCGGCGGACGAGGCGCTGTCGAAGGCGCTGCAGCTGGAGCCGGAGTACGTGGAGGCGCTGTATCACCGGTCGCGGGCGCGCTTCCTGAAGGCGGAGCTGGCGCGGCGATCGGGGGCGGACGGCCGGGGGGACGGGGAGCTCTCGCTGGCGGACGCGGACGCGGCGCTGAAGCGGTCGCCTGAATTCCAATCTGCACGCTACCTGCGGGGGATCGTGAACTTTTCTCTGGGCAGGGATGCGGAGGCCGTGGCAGACTGGCGGCTCCTGATCCAGTCGGACGCCTCCTGGGACACGCCGGACGTGCGGTCGTGGATCCAGCGGGCGGAAGCCAGGCAGAAGAAATGAGACACGCGCGGATCCCGGGCTTGCTGCTGCTCCTGGCGTCCCTCACGGGGCTGCTCGGCTGCGACGTGGCGCTGGTGGCCTACTTCGCCTCGAAGGGCGGCAGCAAGAGCAAGAGCTCGTCCTCGGCGCCGGCCCCGAACGTCAGCTTCAACCTGTGGGTGGCCGAGCTGGGCGCCATCACCGGCGCAACGGAGCAGACCACGCTGCGCACGAATCACGGTGATCCGGATGTGAAATGGACTTTATTGTCCTCGGGGACGTCGTCGGGTGAGTTCACGATGCCGACGCCGACGGCAGGCGGCTTCGACGCCATTCTGATCCAGGCGACGGACGCGCAGATCTACGAGATCGATTCGTTCGAGATCATCGACGCGACGGGGACGACGATCCAAACAGCAGGAGCCACGACGACTTTTTGCAGCGCGGATATCGTTCCGGGCCCGGGTACTGGATCATTGCTGGACTCTCAAGGCCCTCCGGACGGCAAAGGCGCCGTGACCGCCGCAATAGCCACAGATCGCTCGTTTGTCTTTATGAAGCGCGCCACTCCGATCACGACTTTCCGCATCAACCTCTGGCGTCAGAATCTCGCTCGTCTTTCAGGAGACGTTGAGTGGACTCAGACAATATCTCGTGCAAACGACCAGAAAGCCGGAGGCGCTGCAGTAAACTCTGTCGGCACAATCTACCTAAGCTTTCGGGATGGAAGTAGCTTCTTCATGACTCGGTATGACAGTAGCGGCAATACGGTTGGCACTTTGGGTCTCTTGGAGGGCACGGTGCCGGCAGTTGGTAGTGCCTCGATTGCAATTGATCGTTCCACCGATGATGTTTTTGTAGCGACGACCTACGACCCTGGATCCAATATCCGTCTCTACCGGTTTGTTGGAACTAGCAACACACCAGCTTTCGGTCCGGTGGATTCCATTGCTACTGGAGGAACAGATCTGGTTGAGGTGAATAGTCTTTCTCTTAATTCGGACAGGGATCTGATTGTTGCGGGAGCTGCTGACTTTGGAGGTCTGAATGGAGTCGGACATTTCTTGAGAAAGCACAACAAGTTGGATCTCACTAATATGTGGAGTTTGACGACACCTCCAGCGGCTCCATTGGATACAACAACAAATCCTCGACCGACATATTGGTATTGCTCCGCGACAGATCTCGATACCTCCGGGAATCGCCAAATCTTTACAAGCGGAGACCTAAACTCCCTCCTTGGCCTAGGAAATGAGGATGCATACACTGCCAAGACGATCGATAATGCCACCTCCGGAAATCCTACCGGCGCCGTTACTGAACTGTGGAATAGCAAGGTTCAAGGGAGCGGTACGCGTCCTGCAAGGGGGCAGGCTATCGGGGTGGATGGAAATCACAATGTCTATGTCGCCGGTTTCTGCACGGGTACCGGAGCAACGGGGCTTGATTCCTTCATTGTGCACTACGATGGTCTAGCTGCTCCCACTCCGGCGGCCGTCGATTTCTTTACGCTTACTCGTTCGGGGAATGATGAGCTTCTCGACATTGCGGTAGAGCTGGACGGGACAGTCTATGCGACAGGATACGAAACTAACGGGGCACAGGGTGAAGACCTTGTGCTCTACAAGATTGCGGCCAACAAGGCGATCATTTGGAAACGGACACTGAACTTCAATAACTTGGCGGATCGGGGTGTCAAAGTGATCGCCACGCCGACCCACGTCATGGTCGTCGGGCAGGTCGGAGTCGCAGCGGGGAATTTGGATATCCATGTCCGCAAGTACGTTAAGTAGAGCCTTGGGCGTCCTGATCCTGGCCGCCCTCTCGGGCTGCACCTGGGTTGTCCAGGGCACGTCCCAGGACGTCAAGTTCATGTCCGAGCCTCCGGGCGCCACCTTCACCGTCGCCGGCAAGACGGCCATCACCCCCGCCACCCTCAAAGTCCCCAAGGACGACTACAAGATCTCCTTCCACCTCCAGGGGTACGAGGACGGCTCCGCGCAGCTCAAGCGCGGCATCAGCAACTGGTTCATCGGCTCCATCGTCATGGGCGTCATCGCCTCCACCATCGATCTCGCCACCGGCGCCTGGAAGGAGTTCGAGACCACCGACATCAAGGTCACCCTCCAGCCCCTCCCCGATACCGTCGTCGAAATCGCCGTCGCCGCGTCGTCCGAGCCGGGCGGCGCCGACGTCGTCATCGAGGGCCGCTCCTACGGCGTCACCCCCTGCGAGCTCCGCCTCTCGTGGCAGCCGACCGAACGCGAAAAGGAGGCCACCTTCAAGCTCGCCGGCCATGCCCCCAAATCCGTCGCCCTCCTCCGCGCCGACAAGTCCCTCGCCGCAACCCTGGAAGCCCTCCCCGTCCCCGTCACCGTCAAATTCGCCTCCAAGCCCGCGGGCGCCGAGCTTCGCATCGACGGCAAGCCCCAGGGCAAGACCCCCCTCAACGTCGACCTGGTCTGGAAGAAGGACGACAAACCCCGCGGCGCGGAATGGATCCTCGACGGCTACAAGCCCGAGCGCCGCGACCTCACCCGCGACACGAAGGAACTCAGCGTCGACCTCCAGGAATCCGTCGAGGAGATCGTCCTCCCCCTCAAGATCGAGCCCGCGGGCGCGAAGGTCGTCGTCGACGGCGTCGCGCTCCCCGACGGCACGAAGCAGGTCAAGCTGCCCTGGTCGCTGTCCAGGACCAAGCACACGATCCTGCTCTCGCAGCCGGGATATACGAACAAGACCGTCGAGATCCCGCGGGGGGCGGCCGCGACGCCCCTCGAGATCCGCCTCGTCCCGGCGCTGCCCGGGAATCCCTGATCCCCCCTTGGAATTTGGGGCCGAACCGGGTATTCTCTCCCTCCCATGTTCCGCGATGAAGCCAAGCTCAAGATCAAGGCCGGCGACGGCGGCAACGGCTGGGTCTCCTTCCGTCGCGAAGCCTGCGTGCCCCGCGGCGGGCCCGACGGCGGCGACGGCGGCCGGGGCGGCGACGTCATCCTGATCGCCGACGAGAACTACAACACGCTCTATCACCTGATCCACCAGCCGCGCTTCGTCGCGACCCCGGGCGAGAACGGGGGCAGCCGCCAGTGCAGCGGGAGGATGGGTCGCGACCTCGAGGTCCGCGTCCCGGTGGGAACCCTGGTGCGCGACCTGGACAAGAACGTCCTCCTCAAGGACCTGGCGCGCAGCGGCGACCGCCTCGTGGTCTGCAAGGGCGGCCGCGGGGGCAAGGGCAACCAGCACTTCGCGTCCTCGACCAACCAGGCGCCGCGCAAGGCGGTTCCCGGCGGGATCGGCGAATCGCGCAACATCCGCCTCGAACTGAAGATGATCGCCGACGTCGGCCTCGTCGGTCTGCCCAACGCGGGGAAGTCGACGCTCATCTCGCGCATCTCCGCGGCGCGGCCCAAGGTCGCGGACTATCCCTTCACCACCCTCGTGCCGAACCTGGGGATCATCCGCGGGAAGGACTACCGCGATATCGTCGTGGCCGACCTGCCGGGGATCATCGAAGGGGCGCACGAGGGGAAGGGGCTGGGCGACCGCTTCCTCAAGCACGTCGAGCGGACGCGGCTGATCGTCCACCTGGTCGATGTTTCGCCCGAGGCGCTGAAGCCGGCGGCCGAGGCGTACGCGACGATCCGGAAGGAGCTGGAAAGCTACAGCGCGGTGCTCGCGGCCAAGCCCGAGGTGGTGGTGGCGACGAAGATGGACGCCACGGGGTCGAAAAAGAACGCTGCGAAGTTCAAGAAAAAGGTGAAAAAGCTCCTCGAGATCTCCGCGGTGACCGGCGAGGGCCTGAAGGAGCTGGTGCGGGAGCTTTTCCGCGCGTCGGCTCCCGGGGATGAGGTAGAATAACGAGCAGCCTCGTCGACGGGGAGGGACGCCCGGCGCCTCCGCCGGCCAACATTAGGGGATCGGCCTCATGGAACTCGCAAGCATCTTCGCGGCGATGGTCAAGGAGGATGCCTCCGACCTCTTCCTGAAGGTCGGCGTCCCGCCCGCCATGCGCGTGGTCGGCCGCGTCGTCTCGATGGGCGGCAACCCGCTGACCGAAGAGAACATGCTGGAGATGTTCAACGAGGTCTGCGACGACTTCGCCAAGAAG
>DASQOM010000331.1:0-3023 GCA_035644495.1 Planctomycetota bacterium
CGACGTCCTCGAGCTGCTGGGGGACCTCGGGAGAGGTCTCGCGGACCGAGGGGAGGGCCTCGTTGATCTGCTTGTTGAGGGTGTCGACGAGGCTCTTGCCCTCGAAAGGCTTGCGGCCCGTCAGGAGCAGGAACATCAGGATGCCGCACGAGTACAGGTCGGCCAGCGGGCCGGAGCCCTCGCCGCGGGCCTGCTCGGGCGCCATATAGGCGGGCGTGCCGACGACATTGCCGGAAAGCGTGAGAATCGTCTGGGCCTCGGCATCCTTGGCCAGGCCGAAGTCGATGACCTTGGCGCGCCCCTGCGCCGTGAGCAGGACGTTCGCCGGCTTGATGTCGCGGTGGATGACGCCGCGTTTGTGCGCGTGGTCGAGACCCGCGAGGATGTCGCACATGATCTCGACCGCCTTGAGCGGCGGGAGCTTCTTCTCGCGCATGAGGGCGTCGACGAGCGAGCCGCCGTCGACGTATTCCATCACGATATAGGTGTAGTTCTCCTCCTTGGACATCTCGAGCGTGGCGACGATGTTGGGATGCTCGAGGCGGCCGGTGGCGCTGGCCTCGCGCTTGAAGCGGCCCTGGATGCCGGGCATCCGGCTGAACTCCTCGGTGAGGATCTTCACGGCGACCTTCTGACCGTCGTGGTGGCGGTCCGCGAGGTAGACGACGCCCATGCCTCCCTTGGCGAGGCGCCGGATGATCTTGTACTTGCCGCCGAAGGTCCGCCCCTCGAAGGGGTCCCGCTTCGCCGCGGGGAGCGGGGTGGGCGGCGACGGAATGTGCATCCTGCCGGCCGGCAGCGGGCCGGGAGTCGGGGTGGGCCCCTGCGGCGTCATCCCCGGTGAAAGCAGGGATTCGTCGACGATGACCTCCAGGTAGGCCATGCATGGTTCACATTTGTAGCGGCGGTTCGCCTGGAAGTCGGGGACCGTGAAGCGGCGGAAGCATTTGGGGCAGCGCAGCGGGGCCGTCGTCTGGTGGGCCAGCACGCGGGCGACCTGCTCGGGCTTGGCCATGCCCAGGTTCAGGATCACGTGGGCGAGCGACAGCGACAGGCCCTGCTTCTGGAACGTGTCCTGGAACTCGAGGCAGCGCTTGAGTTTCTCAGGATCCAGAACCCCGAGTTTGACGAACAGGTCCGGCGGCGGCGCGGGCAGGGTGTCCATCGGAAAACATCATACCGACCCGCGCGAAGGCAGGCAACCCTGGTCTTCGGGGGAATCGCAAAGTGGCATTTTCGCCCTCTGGAGCCTCCGAAAGGCACTCAAACCCGGATTCTGCTTCAGATTTGCCAACGGGCGCGGTAGGATACTAACTTAAGGGGATCTCTTTCCCGGCGTCCGGCGCGGCTCGAGCCCTTATCGGGGCCAACGCGGCGCGGTTTAGTATTTTCGGATCGATTGCGGGCGGAGCGGAGAGTGCCTGGAGCCTTGGATCCGGATGACGGCGGGCAGCAGCTGCTTCTCGGCAAGATGCTGCTGGAGCGCGGGCTGATCACACCCGATCAGCTTCGCGAAGCCCTCGTGGAACGGGCCCGGAGCGTTTCCGTCGGGGAGAAGCAGACCATCTCCCTGGGCGGCATCCTGGTCCGGAAGGGCTACCTTACCGATTCCTAGTTGCTCGGTCTCATGGCCGAACAGAACGGCGACATCGCCGTCGCCCCCATGCCCCCCTACGACAAGACCTCGATCGCCCCCATGGGCTCCGGCCCCCAGCTGCCGGCGGTCTCGGTCCCCGACCCCATGGACAACGGGGGACAGCTGGGCAAGTACCGCCTCATCCGCGAACTCGGCCGGGGCGGCATGGGCGTGGTGTACGAGGCTCTCGACAGCCAGCTCAACCGCAAGGTCGCGCTCAAGCTGATGCTGACGAACCCCAACGCCGACCCCAAGGAACGCGCCCTCGAGGAGGAGCGCTTCGTCCAGGAGGCGCAGCTCAGCGCCAAGCTGAAGCACCCCAACATCGTCACCGTCTACGAAGCCGGCCTGCTCGACGGCCGCCAGTTCCTGAGCATGGAGATGATCGATGGGCAGGCGTTCAACGAGTGGCGGAAGACCGTCACCATCCGCCAGCAGATCCAGACGCTGGCCGACGTCGCCAGCGCCGTCCACCACGCGCACGAGCAGGGCATCCTCCACCGCGACCTGAAGCCGCGCAACATCCTCGTTTCGGCAGCAGGGCACGCGTACGTCACGGACTTCGGCCTGGCCAAGTCGCTCGGCAAGAACGTGCACCAGTCGCTGACGGGCTCCGGCGCGGTGGTCGGCACGCCCGCGTACATGAGCCCGGAGCAGGCGCAGGGCCTCGACCGGGTCGACTGGCGGACGGACATCTACTCGCTGGGCGTGATCCTCTACGAGTGCATGACGGGGAGGACGCCGTTCACGGGCGAGTCGCCGATCGAGATCCTGATGAAGGTCGTGAAGGATCCGGTGCCGCCGCCGTTGCAGCTCGTGGACTCGGGCAGCGCGCTCGGGCTGGACAGGGCGGTGGAGAACATCTGCCTGAAGGCGCTGGCGAAGAAGGACCGGGATCGCTACGTGACGGCCCAGGCCTTCGCGGACGACCTGGCCAAGTGGCTGGCCGGAGAGAAGGTCAACGTCGTCGTTCCGAGAACGCCTGGAAAGGGCGGCAAGCGGATCTATCTCCTGGCCGGCGTGCTGCTGCTCCTGCTGGCGGCGGGCCTGGTCTGGCTGGGGCTGGGCTCCTCGCGGCCGTCGGTGAAGCCGTATCTCGACGAGGGCAAGCGCTTCGTCGCGGAGGAGAACTACTCCGAGGCGCTGATCCAGTATCGCGTGGCGCTGGCGAACGACCCCTTGAACGTGGAGGCCGCGATGGGCGTGAAGACCGCCCAGGACGGGATCGCGCGCAAGGATCGCGAACGGGAGGAGAAGCTGAACGCCGGCGCGAAGGAGAAATTCCGCGAATCGGAGGAGAAGCAGCTCCGCGCCGCCGAACTGCTCCGCCTCGAGCGCGAGGCGGCGTCGGAGGACGAGCGCAAGGCCCTGGCGGAGAAGCGGCTGG
>DASQOM010000332.1:0-35644 GCA_035644495.1 Planctomycetota bacterium
GGCGGAGATCGACTTCGCCGTCGTCGTGCACCCGGAACCGTACCAGGACAACCACGATTACCTGGAGCATTGCCTCGACGAGGGCCGCGGCCGGCTCAAGGGCACCTGCCTGTTCTTCGCGGGCCGCCCGGGCGCGGAAGAGCAGATGGCGGACCTCGTCAAGCGCGCGCCGCGGGTGGCGGCGCTGAGGATCCCTGCGTACGCTCCGGAGCGGATGCCTCCGTTCGGGAAGCCGGACCTGAAGGCGCTGTGGAAGAAGGCGGCGGACCTCGGCCTGATGATCGAGCTGCATTTCGAGCCGCGCTGGGCCCCGGGTTTCGAGCCGCTGATCGAGGAGTTTCCCGGCACGACGGTGATCATCGACCACGCGGGGCGGCCCCTGCAGGGCACGCCGGAGGAACACGCGCGGATCGTCGGCTGGTCGCGCCGCCGCAACACCGTGGTGAAGCTGAGCGAGATCGCGCCGCGGACGCAGTACCCGCACCGGGACGCGGCCCCCGCCGTCCGCGCGCTGGCCGACGCCTTTGGTCCCGACCGCATGATCCTCGGCGGCGGATTCGAGTCGCACGCGACGCCGGAATCGTATGTCGCGAACCGGGAGCGGCTGCTGGGATATGTCCCGCATTTTTCCGCGGCCGACCAGGCGAAGGTCGCCGGAGGCACGGCCGCGACGCTGTTCAAGTTCATCTAGAGGGAACGGAGCCGACGCATGGGCGAATGGATCATGTCGGGGGAGTTGCACGACCGGATCGTCACCGCGGCATACCGGCGGCGCGGGTACGCGGGCAAGGAGGCGGCGCAGGCCGCGACGTTCTCGAACCTGACCGCGCGCCACGGGATCAAGACGCACAACGCCATCAAGGCGCTGCACCTGGACGAGCTGTTCGGCTCGAAGGCCGGCGGCTGCGTCCCCGGCGCGAAGATCGAGAAGATCAAGAGCCCCTACCGCGCCGTCCAGAAATGGAACGCCAACCGGAAGCTCGGCCAGGCGGTCGGGCTCGAGGCGATGGAGGCGGCCATGAAGCTGGCCGACCGCTTCGGCGTCGGCGTGGTGGCCGTGGACAACGCCTTCCACTATCTGTGGGGCGGCGGCTACGTGATCGAGGCCGCGAAGAAGGGATACATCGCGTACACGAACTGCACCGCCGCGCTGGCGGAGGTGGTCCCCTTCGGCGGCCGCTTCCCCACGCTGGGCACGAACCCGCATTCCTGGGGCTTCCCCACGAGCGCGGCCATCGGCTACCCGATCTGCATCGACTGGGCGACCAGCACGGTCGCCATGGGCCGTGTCCAGCAGTTCGTCCGGGAGAACAAGCCGCTGCCGGCGGGCTGCGCGGTCGACGAGAACGGGAAGGAGACCACGGACCCGTTGCGCGTGAAGGCGCTGCTGCCGTTCGGCGCCCACAAGGGGTACGGACTGGCGCTGATCGACGAGCTGGTCGGGGCGTTCATCGGCGGCTCGCTCCCCACCCTCCGGAGCCGCTGGAACCAGGGGGCGCCGGACGAGAAGCGGACTCCGTCCTTCTTCTTCCAGGCGATCCGCCCGGAGGCGCTGGACTGCGGCGCCTTCGCCCAGAAGCGCACGCAGGCGGTCAACGTCCGCGCGGTGATCGAGGACATCCTGGGCCACGGGAACACGCCCGGGACGATGCTCCCCGGGCAGCTGGAGCATGAGGCGTTCCTGAAGAGCGAGAAGGCGGGCGGCCTGATCTTCACCGATGCGGAGATCGCCGAGTTCGAGAAGATCGCGAAGGAAGCGCGCGTCCGCTTCCTCTCCAAGGAGCTCAAGGCGCTCTAGGTCCGGCGGCCCATCGCCTGGAGAGATATATTAAAAAATTTTTATAAGTCCATTGATAATGGGTGAATTCACATGGTAATATCTGGCAGGTTCGGGATCTGAAAGTGGAGGATTGGTCTATGCGTAGGGGTTTTGGTCGTTCCCGGAAGGGCTTTACCCTGATCGAGCTGATGATCGTGATCGCGATCATTGCGATCATCGCCGCCATCGCAATCCCGGGTCTGCTGTCGTCGCAGCGCGCGTCCAACGAACGCAATTCGTCGACCTCGCTGAAGACCCTCACGTCGGCCGAGGCCGATTTCCGCGCCAATGATCGCGACTGGAACCACATCAACGATTTCTGGACGGCCGACGTCAAGGGCCTCTACACGATGACGAGCGCCGCCGTCTCGGGCGCGAGCAACTCCACGATCGACCCCGCGATCAAGCTGATCGAACTGTCGATCGCTTCCGCGGACTCCGACGGCACGAAGTTCTCGTGCAACGACAATTGCGAGCTGACCCTCTTTGCGATCTACGCCTCCAAGGCCGGGTACTGGTATCAGGCGCTGGCGATCGACCAGGCCCTCGCCGGCTCCACGGAGGCCACCTACAAGACCGACACCGGCGGCACGCCGTCGATGGGCAGCTGCCACAACACGTCGAAGTTCGGCTTCATGTCGTATCCCGACTCCCAGTCGTCCGGAAAGTACGTGTACGTGGTCAACGAGAACAACACGATCTTCCGCAGCGCGACCTCGGGTACGGTGAAGACCTCGACCACCAACCCCCCCGGCGTGATCACGACCGCGTCGTACAAGGACTTCCCCAGCGACGGGAACCTGAAGTCCTACTGGAGCAAGCTCGACTAACGTCTGAAGGCATTTCAGGGAGGTTTCCCCTTTCCGGCCGGAGGGGGAAGCCTCCCTTGCTTTTTACCCTTCCCGCCGCGATCCTCAAGCCATGCCCCGGCGCTCCAACCGCCTTCTCGAGCAGGCGCTCGTGTTCACCTTCGTCATCCACGGCATCGCCATGCTCTCGATGGCGCTCCTGCTCCTCCCGGCAATGCCGGGCGGCGGGACCGTCGACACCCTCGCGCGCATCCGCCATCTCGCCGCCCACCCCTGGCTCTGGCGGCTCGGCTGGTTTCCCTGGCAGCTGACTGCCCTGTCCGACGTGCTCCTGGCCGCGGGACTCCTCCGCGCGGAGCGGATCCCGAAGCTGCCCGCGATCCTCACCGCGCTGGTCATCGTCGCCGCCGTCGTTCCCGACCAGGCGGGGCAGATCTGCTGGATGACGCGAGGCCTCGACCTGGCGCGCGCCGGGGATCCGGCGGCCTACCTGGCCTACGAGGCTCGGATCTTCGAGTGGACGGCCGTGTGGGGGGGATCGCTGTATACGCTCGGCGCCCTGGGCTGGACCTGGTGCTTCGTCGCGGCGCGCACGTGGAGCGGCGCGCTCACGGCAGTCTCGCTCGTCCTCTGGCCGCTCTTCGTCTATGTCAATGCGGGCCCGCTGCTTCCCGCCGGCCTGCGCCCTTCCGCGGCGTTCGTCGCGATCGGAAACGGAGCGGGGTTCGTCCTCCTCGAACTCTGGTTCGCGCTCGTGGCCGAGCAGGTGCTGCGCCTCGACCGGCCGGACACCCCGCACGGCCGCTGGGCGCCGTGGCGTCATCCCAACCGCGCGCTGGGCCTGGTCTGCGACCCCGTTGCGAACAGCCGCTTTCTCCGGGCCCTCGCGGAGCTGCTGCCCTCCCCGGCGTTCGTCAGCGACATCACGGACGTGGTCTACGTGAATTATGTCGTCGACGCCGCCCGCCTGGAGCCGCTCGTCCCGCCCGGGCTGCTGCTCCACCGCGCGGGGCCGCAGGGACGCCACGCGGTCTTCACCTTCCTGAGCTTCCGGCACGGCCACTTCGGCCCGAGGCTGCTGGGTCCGCTGCGCCTCCTGCTACCTTCCCCGATCCATACGAACTGGCGCATCCACGTCCGCGACCCGAGGAACGGACGCGACGGCATCCATTTCGTGACGAACGCGATCTCGAGCAGCGTCCACGCCCTGGCCGCGAGGATGCTGTCCGAGGGGATGCCGATGCATGTGCTTGCCCGTGCGGAGCTGCGCCGCGAAGACGGCCGCCTGTCTCTCGCCCTCGAACCCGGGCGCGGGAGCGCGCCGGATGCGGCCGCGGCTCTCCGCTTTTCCCCCGGGATGCCGGCCTCCGGACCCTGGTCCCCGGCCTTCGGATCCTGGAAGGAGATGCTGCACTACGTCGTCCCCCAGGACCGCGCGCTGTCGACGCAGCCCTGGCACCACCGGGTGACGCGACAGGAGATCCGCCTCGGAATCCCCCTGGACAAGTGCGCGCCGATGGAGGGGACCGTAACGTCGAAGGCCGCGGCCGCGTTCGTCGGGGAGGCGGAGCCGTTCTGCTTCCACGTCGCGAACGTGCGCTTCGTCTTCGAGGAGGAGCGGCGCGATCCGCTGGAGTGACGTTTACTTCTTGTTGTTGTCGGGCCCCCGGGAGGGGACCTGGTACTGCGACTCGTTGTCCACGCCCTTCCAGGTCCACGTCCCGCTGCCTTTGAGCTCCAGGCTCAGGTCGATCCGGACGTCGACGTTCGCGTCGGCGCGGACGAAGGCAACCCAGATCTCCCCGGTCTTCTTGTCGCAGGCGATCGTATTGTCCGCGACGGTGTCCTTGTTGATCCGGGCGGCGTCGGCCTTCCACTGCTCTTTCGTGAGGATCCGCTGGACCTTCTTATAGGGCGTCTGCCCGTTGTAGACGACGAAGTTGAGCGTCGGGGTGGGCTGGTAGACGTCGCCCTTGTCGTTCGTGAACAGGAGCTTGAGGAGGTAGGTGTCGCCCGTGTATTTCGTGGCCTCGCCCTGCTTGAAGGAGATCCCCTCCACCTTCATGCACCCCTTGATTTCGATCTTCGGCGTGTCCTGTGCCGCGCAGAACGTCGACAGGACCAGCGCCGCCGCCACAATCACAGCTTCTTCTCCAGGAAGGACCAGAAATTCCCGCCGAGGAGGCGGTCCACGTCGCGCTGGAGCTCCGCCTCGTCCAGCGCCCAGCCGGACGCCGCCAGGTCCGCGTACTTGGAGGCGAGCACGTCGCCGATGATGCGCTTCGAGTGGCTCCACTTGTAGATCACCTGATCGATGACGCGCGCATCGGAATGCTGCGGAATCATGCTCGTGCCCAGCAGCTCCAGACGCTCCCGCGTCATCTCCTCGATGATGCTCGGGTTGTTCACGAACCACCAGCAGCCGAAGACGAGGAGGTTGCGGAACTTCCGCGCCGCCACGCAGAGCTGGTGCTGGTTCTCGCGCGAGAGCAGCGTCGCCATGAACTTGTTCTTCGGGAAGGCCGCGCAGAGATGCTCGACCGCCTCCACGCTGCCGCGGCCCATGCCGTCGCCGGCCATCCGCAACTGCGGGTTCACCTGGCGCTTGACGCCGATCATGAGCGCGAGCGGAAGGTTCAGCTCCTCGCAGACCGGCAGCAGCGCGCGCTCCAGGATCTGGGCCGTCGGGTCGCTGCCGGGCATCGTGAAGGTCGGGGGGAGCGAGACGCCGACATAGAGGGCCTTCGTCCGCGTCGCCCACTCGCGGAAGAAGCGCTGCATCTCCCGCAGCGTCTTCGGCGTCAGCCGGTGCTCCGTCTTGTAGCCCCAGTCGTGCAGCCGCTTCCAGGACTTGCTCCAGCCCAGGAGGACCGGGTCGATCCGCAGAGCCGCCTTGAAGCGGTCGTCGGCCTGGTAGCCGTTCAGCCACACCGGGCGTTCGACATCGTCGAACGGATCGTTCGTCATGACGCAGTCCCGGATGCCCGCCTTCTCGAAGACGAGGCCGATATAGGCGTCCCGCGTTTGCGAGGCGAAGAACTTCCGGTACGACGCCAGGTCGCGCCGGCCCACGTCCAGGCCCAGCGCGTGGAGCACCGTGACGACGCCCCGGCAGGCCTCGCTGACGGGGCTGTTGTCGATGAAGAGCGTCTTCCAGATCGCATTCGCCTGCTGCGGCTTCGTCAGCTTCCAGAAGTCGTCGTACGGCAGGTCCGACTGGCGGAAGAACTCGGCGATCAGGTAGTGGTACGTCAGCAGCTCGTCGATGCCCCACGACAGCAGGCCGCCGAAGCAGGGCGCGTAGAGGTGCGTGTGGATGTCGGTGATCTTCGCCCGGGCCATCGCCCGGTCGACGGCCCCCCGGAGGTCCCGCGCGTCGACGGTCGCCATCGTCAGGACCTCAGGTACGGACGCAGGTCGATCCGCGCGCCCTTCTCCGACGACAGGTACGCGGCGTACGTGATCATCAGGACGTCGTGCGCGAGCATCAGGTCGGACTTCGGCGGGCGCCCGTGCGAGATGGCGCCGACGAAGTCGCGCAGCTCGTCCGGATAGCCCGTGACCATGTCCTCGTCGGGCGAGGGAAACGACCAGCCCTCCTTGGATTCCGTCTTCTCGACGAGGTACTCGTCCTTGAAGTATTCGCCGGAGGGCGTGTACGCGAGGCAGGCCGTGTTCGGGTTGATGTTCGCTTTCAGCACCGCGCGCGAGCCGAAGACCTGCAGGTAGTTGTAGATGCCGCCCATCACGATGTCGCTGGAGGTGAGACAGGCCACCGAGCCGTCGTCGAAGGTCAGGTGGATGGTGCCGTAGTCCTCGACGTCGTCCCAGTCGGACTTCATGTGCTTCTTCGGCTCGTCCTGAAAGGACTTCATCCAGGTGAGATTCGCGACCTCGGCGGTGACGGCGACGGGGCGGATGGGCTTGCCGTTGCGGCGGCGCCCTTCCTCGTATTTCAGGTAGCAGGCGGCGCCGACGGGATGGACGCTGAGGCGGATGAGCGAGCCGCCGCCCGCGGTCTGCCAGCGCTTCGCGTACTGGGCGTGGGAGCCGCTGTGCGATTCCTCGCCGATGATCCGCATGATGGTCGAGCCGCTCGCCGCGAGGAGTCGATTGACCTTCACGATCGGCGGGGCATAGACCCAGTTCTCGCCGTAGCAGAGCGTGACGCCGGCCTTCTTGATTGCATCCCAGGCCTTGTTGGCGTCCTCGACGATCGACTGGAACATCGACTCGCGGGAGTAGCCTTTCGCGGTCCACTTCTGACCCTTCGCGTCCGCCGGTCCGAAGAAGCCCGTCAGCGGCTTTTCGCAAAACACATGCTTGCCCGCATTGGCCGCCTGGATGGCCATCGGAATATGGAGGAAGTTGGCGACGACGAGGTCGACGACGTCGATGTCCTTGTCCGCAAGCATCTGTTCGTAGCTGTCGTAGACCTTGGGGATCTCGAAGTCCTTCGCGAGGTGGACGGCCTTGTCCTTCGTCCGTCCGTAGATGCCGAGGATCTCGAAGTCCTCGCCGTAGACCTTTTCGTAGCTGGCGAGATGGAAGTGGGCGGCGAAGCCGGCGCCGACGACGCCGATGCGGACCCGTTTGGCCATAGCTCAGAATCCCCCGAAGTTTCCCCCCATCGTAGGGATTCGCGCGGCAAAGGCAAGCGTCCGGCTATCGCACGCGTTCGTCGGGACCGAGCATCCAGGCCTGCGGATGCCGGGTGAAGCCGACGTGCGGATAGTACTGCTCCGCCGCGGGGGCGGCCAGGAGCAGGAGCTTCGCGTGCCTGCCGCCCAGGGTCTGGGTCCTGCGGATCAGCTCCTTGCCGATGCCCTGGCGCTGGTGGGTGCGCCGCACGGCCAGGTCGGAGAGATACGTGACGAAGCTGAAGTCGCTGAGCGCCCGCGAGATCCCGACCAGGAGCGCGTCGTCCCATGCCGTGACGACGAGGTTCGCGTGGCGCAGCATCGAGGCCATGCGCTCTTTGTCCTCGATGGGCCGCCGCTCGCCGAGCGTCGAGGCGTGATAGAGCTCGATCAGCGCGTCGAGGTTGACGTCGTTCCCCGTCTTGTAGCGGATCATGACGACTTCGCCTTCTCGCCGCAGAAGAGGACCAGGTCGGTCGAGACGGGCTGCGCTCCGAGCTGCCGCAGCAGCGTCGTGATCTGCCCCCGGTGGTAGGTGGAATGGTTCGTCGCGTGCAGCATCAGCTGGCCCAGCGGATACGAGAGGGCGTCGCCTTTCAGGTTGCGGTAGGCGAGCGGCGCCGCGAGGCTCTCTTCCGTCAGCGCCCCGACGAACGCCGCGAGCTCCGCCCTCAGGGGATCCCAGCGCTCGCGGACCGACGCGTGCGTCGGATGGTCCGCAGGGGTCCACATCGTCTTGGGCGACTCCCCCTTCCAGCGCGAGAGCCAGATCCACTGGGCCGAGGCGATATGGACGACGGTGTCGCGGACCGACTTGTGGCTGCTGCCCATGTCGCGGGTCCACTCGTCGGTCGGCAGTCTTGCGACGGCATCCAGAAGCCTCTCGTCCGCCCAGCGGGTATAGTCGTACAACAATCGGATGGTTTCCAGCATCGGCGGCCTCCTTGGCTCCCGCGATCAAGATACTCCTCCGGGACCCGAAAGTCGCTATTATGGTCGCGACGGAAGCGGTGCGGCCGCGCGCCGATCCGGCCGATCTGAAAAGGGGAGGGTGTGCGCATGATTCGAGTCCTCGTCTCCGCGCTGGCCGTCCTGATGGGCGCCGGCTATCAGGACTCGGCGAAAACCGCCGAGCTGGTCAAGAAGCTGGATTCCACCGACTGGGTCGAGCAGGCCCAGGCGGCCAAGGACCTGGCGAAGATGGGCCCGCCCGTGCTCCCGTCCCTGCGCGCGGCGGTCATGTCGGATTCCCCCTCCGCGAAATACTGGGCCTCGGTGATCACCGAAGCCGTGCTGCATACGTCCGTACCGCCGCCGAGCCTTCCCGAGCCCGTCGCCGCCGAACTGCCGAACCCGAGAGGCTTCGCCCCCGGCCCGAACGACATGGGCGCGCTGGTCTTCATCTGCAACAACCCGGCCCACGGCGCCTACGAGGCGACCTTCAGCCGCTGCACGAGCTGCGCCAAGACGAAGCGCTTCGCCTACGACTATGGGGCGGACTGCTACCGCTGCGCGGTGTGCAAGAAGGCGTTTGAGCGGAAGGACATCGTCTGCGAGAAGTGCGGCCAGCCCCCGGCCGGCCGGATCCCGGTCCGCATGAAAACGGCCGGCGGCCTCTAACAGGCTGCTGAAGAAGTCGCTGTTTCAGTGACTTCCGTGCCCAGTCCGAGTGTTTTCCTGGATTCGATCGCTCTAGTTCTCTCTCAAGGTCTCCTTGGGAGGCCGCCGAGAGGTCGCCAGGAGGACGCTCAGGCGCTCGAGGTCGTGAGATTCCGCATTCGGACCAAGTTGTAGGCCGCTGCGGCAAACTCAAACATCCAACCGACCAGACGGGTCCCTCGGTGTCGTGCTTTCCTCAGGACTCCCACCGTCTTCATCCATCCGAAGACCTCTTCCACTCGCTTGCGTCTTCGCTGGCTCACCTCGTAACCCGGATGTCGTGTTGTTCGTCCGTCGATCGTGGTGTTTCGCGGAATCCTCTGGGCAACATGAGGGGTCAGCCCTGCATCCCGGGCGCTCTCGACAAACCTTCGTTGGTCGTACCCCTTGTCGGCCCCCACAGTGCCGGCGTTCTTGTTCCCCCGACGTTCGAATAGCTTCGGGACGATATCCACTTCCGCTTTGCCCGTGGCCACGGTCACTTCTGTAGCTACCACGAGGCCGTTCCTGTTTTCAGTGAGCACATGGCCGTGATGCACGAGCTTCGCCCCGTCTCCCCCTTTTCTCATGAGCCGGGCATCGGGGTCCGTCGTCGAAGCGTGCGTGTCGTTGGAGCGCTTCTCTCCCTTGAAGTCGGCCGTCTCATTCTTGCCGCCCGCACCGGGAGCCGGAGGGTCCTGATCGTCTTTCCGCTGGAAGCTCTTCTGGCTGGCCCAGGCTTCGATGAACGTCCCGTCCACCGTGAAGTGCTCGCTCGAGAGGAGCTGTTTCTTCTTGGCTTGCTTCAGGATCTGCTCGAAGAACTTCCGCGAGATCTCCTGTTCGAGGAGCCGCTCCCGATTTTGGGTGAACGTGGTTGGATGCCAAACCTCATCGTCCACTCCCAGCCCCACGAACCACCGGAAGAGGAGATTGTAGTCGAGCTGCTCCATCAGCATCCGCTCGCTCCGTACGCTGTAGAGCACCTGCAGTAGCAGGGCGCGGAGCAGTCGTTCGGGAGGGATGGACGGCCCATCTGGGAGTACATCTGCTCGAAGTCGGGGCCCAGACCTTCGAGGGCCTCGTCGACCATCTCCCGCATCTTCCTTAGCGGATGATTGCGCGGGACCCGCGCTTCCAGGCTCACGTAGCTGAATAACTCGTTCTGTTTCCCGTCGTTTCCTCTCATGCCTCTATTAACACGGCAGAGAGGGAAATCGACTCGAGTGAAGAGGCTTTTTCAGCAGCCTGCTAAGGGTCTCCGGTCTTCCTCTCCCCCTCGTCAAAAAAAAACAACCGCCTGAGCGGCAGGCCCCCTTATGGGGCGATCAGTTCCGCTCAGGCGGTTTATTTCTTCCGTCGGCCGCGGCGCGGGGCCGCGGCCGGGTCCTGGCTCAGTGCATCGACATCATGATCACCAGGCTGGTGCCCAGGATCACGGCGGACAGGATGATCGACATCCCCAGATTGTTCTTCTTGACCTCGGCCCACTCATCGACTTCCCGCGTCAGCAGCGTGAAAATCTTGAGGGATACCACCAGGCCCAGGCCCATGCCGATGCCTCCGGCGAGGGCCCAGCCGATCGCCTTCCCCCAGAGCATCACCATCATGCCCATGTCGGAGCCCAAGTCGGCGGCAGCCAGCATCATCATCGTGTTCATGTCTTTTTCATCGGCCGTCCGCACCCGGAACTTTAGGGGGGAACTTCGGATTTTCCCCGTCGTTCTGTTTAATCCCTTGCCGCCCGGAGGTGGAACGTATATGTTTTAGGCTTCGATCCACGACCTGAGCGGGCTCCCCTGTCCCCGGACCAGAGGCTAATTCCATGAGCATGACCCGTCGGACCCTCCTTCGCGGCGCCGTCGCCGCGACCGCCGCCTGCGCCCTCCCTCGCGCCCTCTTCGCCCAGGAAGCCTACGGCGGCTTCAAAATGGGCCTCCAGACCTACACCCTGCGCGACTTCACCTTCGACCAGACCCTCGGGCACCTGAAGGACCTGGGCCTCCAGTACGCCCAGTTCTTCGGCAAGCAGCTGCCGATCACGGACGACAAGGCCAAAATCGACGAAGCCCGGGAGAAGATGAAGGCCGCGGGCGTGCAGATACTCTCCTGGGGCGTGCAGGGATTCTCCAAGAACGTCGACAATACGAAGAAGGCCTTCGAGTTCGCCAAGGCGATGGGGTTCTCGGTCTTCTCCGCGAACCCCTCCGCCGACAGCTTCGAATCGCTGGCGACGTTGACCAAGGAATACGGCATCCGGATCGCGATCCACAACCACGGCCCCGAGGACAAAACCTACGGCCGTCTCGACCAGGTCCAGAAGGCCGTCGAGAAGTGGCCGGTCGAGATCGGCTCCTGCGTCGACACGGGCCACGTCCTGCGCATCGGGGAGGATCCGGTCCAGTGGATTAAGGCCCTCGGTCCGCGCGTGCACGACGTCCACATCAAGGACTTCTCGGGGCCGAAGGGCGAGGACGAGAAGACGCTGGGCAAGGGCAAGCTCGACGTGGTCGGCGTCCTCAAGGCGCTGAAGGAAGTGAACTTCTCGGGCATCCTGGCCCTCGAGTACGAGAAGAACGGGCCCAAGCTGCTCGACGACGTGAAGGAGTGCCTCGAGACCGTCCGCGAGGCCGCGAAGAAGCTTTGACCGGGCGGGCTCAAGCACAGGCTGGGGAATAAGGAGACCGGTGATGTCCACCAGGACCAATCGTCGCGACTTCCTGAAGAACGCCGGCAACGCCGGCGCGGCGGGCGTGGGATTCTGGATCACCGGCCGCCAGTCCGTCTGGGCCCAGGAGAAGGGACCCAACGCCAGGCTGAACGTCGCCTGCATCGGCACGGGCGGCCGCGGCTACGCCAGCGTCCAGGGCTGTGCGAAGGAAAACATCGTCGCGCTCTGCGACATCGACGAGAACCGCCTGAACAAGGCGGGCGAGAATTTCAAGGAAGCGAAGAAGTACACCGACTACCGCATCATGCTCGAGAAGGAAGAGAAGAACATCGACGCGGTCACGGTCGGCACGCCCGACCACCATCACGCCCCTGCCGCGGTCCGCGCGCTGCGCATGGGCAAGCACGTCTACGTCGAAAAGCCCATGACCCACAGCATCTACGAGGCCCGCACGCTGACGCGGCTGGCCGCGGAGAAGAAGGTCGCGACGCAGATGGGCAATCAGGGCCATTCGCGCGACGAGCGCCGCCGCCTAGTGGAGGCCCTGCAGCAGGGCATCATCGGCAACGTCACGGAGGTCCACTGCTGGACCAACCGTCCGATCTGGCCGCAGGGCATCGAGCGGCCGACCCGGACGGACCCGATTCCTCCGTCCATCCACTGGGAGGAATGGATCGGCCCCGCCCCGATGCGCCCCTATGTCGAGCAGGTCTACCACGACTTCCGCTGGCGCGGCTGGTGGGACTTTGGCACGGGCGCCCTGGGCGACATGGCCTGCCACGTCATGGACGCCGCCTTCTGGGGCCTGAAGCTCGGATATCCGACCAGCGCCGAGGCCGAGGGCGACCCGCTGAGCAAGGAGACCGCCCCGAAGTGGATGATCGTCCGCTGCCAGTTCCCCGCGCGCGGCGAGATGCCGCCCCTCAAGTTCACCTGGTACGACGGCGGCAAGCTGCCGCCCCAGGAGGTCGCCAAGGGCATCCAGCTGAAGGACGAGGAGAAGGGCAACATTCTCGTGGCGAACGGGAACCTCATCGTCGGCGACAAGGGCACGATCGTCGTGACCGACGAGCAGACCGGCGACTGGAAGCTCTGGCGCGACGGCGCGCTGGTCGGCAACAAGGACCTGCAGATCGAGCAGACGCTCCCCCGCGTGCCCCGCGTGCCGGGCGACCTCAACGGCATGGGCAGCCACCACCTCGAGTGGCTCACGGCGTGCAAGGGCGGCCCCAAGTCGCTCGGCGACTTCTCCTACTCCGGCCCCTTCACCGAGACGGTCCTCATCGGGATCCCCGCCTTCCGCGCGGGCAAGAAGCTCGAATGGGACGGCTCCAACATGAAGGCCACCAACTGCCCGGAGGCGGACCAGTACATCAAGCGCGAGTACCGGAAGGGCTGGGAGGTCTGAGTCGGCGAAACCACGCGCGGCTTGCACGGCCCCCGGGTCCGTGCAGGCTGCATTGCTTTTTCGTAACATCGGGGTGTACGCGTTGTATTAGTTTCCGGACCTTATAAGGAACAGATCCATGACCCAGCGCACGAACCGCCGTCAATTCATCACGAACGCCGGCCTGGGCGCGGCCGGATTCTGGATCGCCGGACGCCAGGTGGGCTACGGCCAGGAGAAGTCGCCCAACGCCCAGGTGAGCATCGCCTGCATCGGCACCGGTGGCCAGGGCGGCAGCGACATGGGCAACGTCGCCAAGCTCGGCAACATCGTCGCGCTCTGCGACATCGACGACGAGCGCAACGACAAGGCCGGGATGACGTATCCCAAGGCCAAGAAGTACTTCGACTACCGCCGGATGTTCGACGAGATGGCGAAGGAGATCGACTGCGTCACCGTCGGCGTCCCCGACAACCACCACGCCTGCGCGAGCGTGATGGCCATGAAGCTCGGCAAGGGCGTCTACACGCAGAAGCCGATGACGCACGACATCTACGAGGCCCGCGTCATGCGGGAGACGGCGGCGAAGTACAAGGTCGCCACGCAGATGGGCAACCAGGGCACGGCCGGCAACAACCTGCGCGAATCGGTCGAGATCATCCAGGCAGGCCTCATCGGCGACGTCAAGGAGGTCCACATCTGGACGAACCGTCCCGTGTGGCCGCAGTCGCCGAACGTCACGGCGCGTCCGAAGGACGTGCACGACGTGCCCCCGAACATCCACTGGGACGAGTGGCTGGGGCCGGCCCCCGTGCGCCCCTTCCACAAGAAGGCGTACCTGCACTTCGTGTGGCGCGGCTGGTGGGACTTCGGCACGGGCGCGCTCGGCGACATGGCCTGCCACACGGCGAACCTGCCGTATCTGGCGCTCAAGCTCGGCGCCCCGCTCACGGTCGAGGCCGAGTCGGAGGCGCTCAATCCCGAGACCTATCCCGGCTGGGCGAAGGTCAATTATGAGTTCGGCGCCCGCGGCGACATGCCGCCCGTCAAGGTCACCTGGTACGAAGGCCGCAAGGACGGCGAGCTGGTGCAGCCGCCCCAGGACCTCCTCAAGGGCGAGAAGATGTCCAACAGCGCCTCGCTGCTCGTCGGCTCGAAGGGCACGCTGTACTCGCCGGATGACTACGGCGGCAAGAGCATCTGGCTGCCGAAGGACGACTTCAAGGAGATGAAGAAGCCCGCGCCCACCCTGCCGCGCTCGCCCGGCCACCACAAGGAGTGGATCGAGGCCGTCAAGGGCGGCCCGAAGGCGATGTCGAACTTCGACCACGCCGGCCCCTTCACCGAGTTCGTCCTGCTGGGCAACCTCGCGATGAAGCTCGGCAAGAAGTTCGAGTGGGACTCGGTCAACCTGAAGGCCAAGAACTGCCCCGAGGCCGACCCGTGGATCAAGCGCGAGTACCGCAAGGGCTGGTCGCTGTAAGTTCCTGACCGGATTCAAGAAGGGCCGGCGCGGAGCGATCCGCGCCGGCCTTTTTTCTGGGGACCGTCAGGGAAGGACCACCGCCGTGCCCGCGACGGTGACGAAGTACTTCATCGCGGACTGGATCTCGACGTCGACGCTGACCCCGACGACCGCGTTGGCCCCGAGCTTCTCCGCCCGCTGGGTCATCTTGCCGATGGCCTTCTCGCGGGCCCCGAGCAGCGCGTCCTCCTTCTCGGACGCGCCGTCGGAGGAGTCGTCCAGAAGGAAGGCCTCGCCCGAGACGATGGCCAGGTAGGACTTCACGGGACGGCCTTCGACGCTGTCGGTGGTCGTGACGATCATGCGCTCCTCCAATCTCCGGACTTCCCCTATTCTGTCCGATTTCTTTCGGGAAAGCGCCCGTTACTTCCGCGTGCGGGTCGTATTCTTAGGTAGCAGGTTGGGAGCGGGCGGCTGGGGATCGATCACTTCGCAGGGGGACCTTTCACATGTCACGCATCAATCGCCGCGAATTCCTTCGCAACACGTCGGTCGCGGGCGCCGGATTCTGGATCGCGGGCCGGCAGACCGGCTTTGGCCAGGAGAAGTCGCCCAACGCCAAGCTCAATATCGCGATGCTCGCCTGCGGCGGCCGCGGCGCCGCCAACCTGAAGGAGGTCGGCGGGGAGAACATCGTCGCCCTCTGCGACGTCAACGAGAAGGCCGTCGACGCCGCCGCGAAGAACCACCCCAACGCGAAGAAGTACTCCGACTTCCGCAAGGTCTTCGACGACCAGAAGGACTTCGACGCCGTCGTCGTCTCCACCTGCGAGCACACCCACGCGTTCGCCACGCTCCCCGCGCTGCAGCTCGGGAAGCACGTCTACTGCGAGAAGCCCCTCACCCACGGCGTCTGGGAGGCCCGCGTCATCGCGGAGGCCGCGAAGAAGGCCAAGGTCGCCACGCAGATGGGCACGCAGATGCACGCGTCGGAGAACTACCGGCGCATCGTCGAGCTCGTCCAGTCCGGCGTCGCCGGCCCCATCCGCGAGGTCCACGTCTGGGTCGAGCGCACCTGGGGCCGCCAGAGCCCCGAGGATGCCGCCGCGTACAACGACATCATCAGCACCCAGGAGCGGCCGACCGAGGAGATGACGGCGCCGCCCACGCTGAACTGGGACCTCTGGATCGGCCCCGCCCCGATTCGGCCGTTCAACACGGTGTACTTCCCCGGACCGAAGTGGTACCGCTGGTGGGACTTCGGCTCCGGCACCATGAGCGACCTGGGCAGCCACTCGAACGACCTGCCCTTCTGGGCCCTCAAGCTCGACCACCCGAAGACCATCGAAGGCTTCGGGCCCCCGCCGCATCCGGAGCTCGCGCCCGCGTCGTTCCGCGCCGTCTACGAGTACGGCCAGCGCGGCGACCTGGCGCCGGTCAAGATGACCTGGTACCAGGGCCAGGAGAAACCGCCCGGCCTCGCGGACGGGAGCATCCCCGCCGCCTATAAGAGCGGCTGCCTCTTCGTCGGCGACAAGGCTTCCATCGTCGGCAACTACTCGAAGCACCAGGTGCTCCCCGAGGACAAGTTCAAGGGCTACAAGTACAGCGGCGAGGCCATCCCCAAGTCCCTCGGACACTGGAACGAGTGGATCAACGCGGCCAAGACCGACCTCAAGACCCTCAGCAACTTCGGTTATGCGGGCATGCTGACCGAGGCCAACCACCTGGCGTCGATCGCCTACCGCCTCGGCAAGAAGCTCGAGTGGGACCACGTCAACCTCAAGTGCACCAATGCGCCCGAGGCGGACCGCCTCCTCCACCGCGAGTACCGCAAGGGCTGGGAGCTCAAGGCATGAACCGCAGGCAATTCCTCCGCAACACGACGACGGCGGCCGCGGGCTTCTGGATCGCGGGGCGGCAGACCGGCTTCGGCCAGGAGAAGTCGCCCAACGCGAAGCTGAACGTCGGCCATATCGGCGTCGCCGGCATGCGCGGCGCCGACCATCTGGGCGCGATGGCGGGCCAGAACATCGTCGCGCTCTGCGATATCGACGACAAGAACCTCGCGCAGGGCGCCGTCAAGCACGCGGCCGCGTCGAAGTACAGCGACTTCCGGGAGATGCTCGAGAAGGAGAAGACGCTGGACTGCGTCGTCGTCTCCACGCCCGACCACATCCACGCGGCGGCGGGGGTGATGGCGATGAAGCTGGGGCGGCACCTCTACAGCGAGAAGCCGCTGGCGCGGACGGTCTATGAAGTCCGCGTCATGACGGAAACCGCGCGCGAGCGAAAGCTGCAGACGCAGATGGGGACGCAGATCCACGCGGGCGACAACTACCGGCGCGTGGTCGAGCTGGTGCAGGCGGGCGCGATCGGTCCGGTGAAGGAGGCGCACGTCTGGCTGGGCGGGACGCAATGGACGGCGTCGGGCCTCCCCAGAGAGAGCGGCCCGGTGCCCGAGGGCCTGCACTGGGACCTCTGGCTGGGTCCGTCGGAGGAGCGGCCCTACAGCACGCGCTATCATCCCGCGAAATGGCGCTGCTACTGGAACTTCGGCGGCGGCCACCTGGCGGACATGGGCTGCCACTATATAGACCTGGTCTTCTGGTCGCTGAAGCTGCAGCACTGCCGGACGGCGGAGGCGGAGGGGCCGGAGGTGGATCCGCACGGCGCGCCGCCGTGGCTGACGGCGAAATGGACGTTCCCCTCGCGCGGCGAGCTGCCGCCGTGTTCGCTGACGTGGTACCACGGGGAGAAGCAGCCGCCGCAGATCGCCGAAGGCAAGCTGGGCGACTGGAAGGGCCCGGGGGTGCTGTTCGTCGGCGAGAAGGGGATGATCGTCGCCAACTACGGGGCGCACAAGCTGCTGCCCGAGGCGGACTATAAGGAGTTCAAGCGGCCCGAGCCGTCGATCGCGAAGTCGGTGGGGCATCACCAGGAATGGATCGATGCGATCCGCGGCGGCAAGCCGGCGCTCTGCAACTTCGACTATGCGGGCCCGCTGGCGGAGACGGTGCTGCTGGGCAACGTGGCGTACCGGGTCGGCAAGAAGCTCGACTGGGACGCCGCGTCGCTGAAGGCGAAGGGCTGTCCGGAAGCGGACCCCTTCCTCAAGCGCGACTACCGCAAGGGCTGGACGCTCTAGGGATTACCCTGGGCAAGCTTGACGCTTCGATTGGTATCGTCGCGATACGCGATTGAAACCACGCCGGTCGAATTGACGCTGACGGAAGCGTAGCTGCCGACGAGACCGACCGCATCCAGAAGCCGACGGATCCATATTCCGTTCAGATCCTTGCGGGCATATCGCAGATCTCCGTGGGTTGCATCGTAATAGGCCACGTGAAGCCTTCCGGAACCGGGCTGCACCATCAGAGAGCACCATCCTCCCACATCCGCTCCTGGAGTCTGATCGATCACCTCTGTGACCCACGTCGCTCCCGTCCTGGTCAAATGATAGAGGCTCCGCCCTTGAGCATCGTGCAAAGCAAAATGAGGATTGTTGGCTGCGTCCAAGGCGATGGAAACCCAGTCCGGCTTCACGGCAACCGAAGCCAACGGAACGGTTTGGTAAACCCAGACGCCCGAGCCCGGAGCCTTCACGGCATAGACCAATTGATTCGAAGCTCCAATGAGGACCGCATGAAGGGCACCGGTGGGATCGATCGTCAAGGCATGCATGCAAGACGGGTCGATCGCAAGGTCCAATACCTCAGAAAAGGCCCAGGACTGCCCTCCTGCCTTGACGAGATGCTTCAGGCGGGTTGATGAATGCTGATAGAGCCCATGGAGCGCGCCCGTTGCAGGATTGAAGGCCAGCCTCGGCTTTGCGCCCGCGGGACCGGCATCGATGGTCGAGGCAACCCAGGCTCCGGAAGCGTTCGTCGCGTAGCGAAGCGCGTCATTCGTCCGGTCGTGCGCCAGGACATGGATTTTCCCCGCGGTGTCCGCAGAGAGCGATACTCCATCCCGACCGATATCCTCGACTCCCGTGGGGCCTCCGTCGAGAATCCCCGACGTGTACATCCCGCTTCCGACGACATGTCCCAGTTCGGTGGTGTACGTCACGTTGGACATTGTCTCGCTGTAGGAAGCCAGATCGACCAGGCCGGAGGCCGACCTGACGAAGGACAATCCTTTCCCGCAGTCTCCGCCGGCGGTCAGGGAGATCCTGGTGATCGACGGCACCATCGTCAAAACGCCGACTGCCCAAGAAGGGTCACTGGTGCCGTAGGAATAGACGGACAAGACCCGGACGAGGTACTCCGTGTTGGGGAGCAATCCCGTCACCTCGGCGGAAGTCATGCCGGAACCCGCGGAGGCCGCCGGCGACCACGAGGATCCTCCGTCGCTGGACATCTGGATGAGGTAGCCGGTCTCACCGGCAACGTCATTCCAGGTCACGAACATCTGGTTCGGAGCTTCGGAGTAGGCGGAGACCAGCGAGGGGGCAGACAGCTCTTTCCGCGTGGTCACCGAGACTTCGTTCGAGGGCTCGGACTCCAGGGTATCCGTCACCGCCACCACTCGAAAGTAGTAGGTCGTGTTCGGCGAGGTCGCGAGGGCGATCGAACGGGTATTCGCGGCAAGCAGCTGAAATCCTGAAATTCCGGACGCAGCGATGGGCCCGTGGGCCGTTTCCAGCCTGTAGCCGACCTCGCCAACGGCATTGTCGCTCCATCGGAGCGTGACTTCGAACCCGCTGTTCGTTTCAGCCTCCAGGTTCGTCGGCGTTGCGATCGGGGAACCCTGCGACTTCAGATTCTTTCCCACGCCGTCGGGACAGCCTACGAGGAGCACGCTCCACGACGCGCAGACCAGGAATCTCAGTCGGTTTACCATGACAGGTTGAACCCCAGATTCAGCACCGGTCCGAACGCGGTGACATTCTCCGACGCATAGAGGTTTGCCTCGATCTCCGCGATCAGCGAAAAGCTCCGCGTGAAGAAGGTGGAGACGCGCAGGCCGATCCCGCCGTCGAAGCCGACCGCGTCGCCGATGTCCGTATGGAGAAAGGCCGGACCCGCGGAGATCGTGCAGTCCAGCTCGACCACGCCCCAGCGCGCCACCGGGATCCCCAGGCGCGGGCCGATGCTGTACAGCTGCAGGGCCGCCTTCGTGTCGAAGACCTCCAGCGTGCCGAACAGCGCCCGTCCATACAGGTGGAACGAGGTTTCCCCCGGAAGCCAGGAGGTCGGGCTCCATCCCGTTACGTCCGGGGCCAAGACATAGTCCAGGTCGGTCCCATAGAGGAACGGGGAATCCGATTCGGTCGTCGTCGTCGAGTCGGAGCTTCCGCCGCTGAAGAGGCCCGCCTTGGTGATGATGGGATCCGATCTCTGGCGGCCGGGGACGATCGTGCCCTTCGGCACGCTGACGTTGAACTGCGGTGAGCTCAGCACGCCCGACAGCGTCACCCTGGGCGGCTGGTCCGGCACCGTAAACACCAGCGGTTCGCGGTCGTCCTCCTGGGGACGGCAGACCGTGCGATACCAGATCTCCGAGCCCAGGGCCGGGGTTCCCGTCTTGTGCCGGACGGGCCAGTCCTGCTCGTAATAGTCGTGGTCGTAGTCCCCCTTCGGGTTTTCCTCGATCACGATGCGCACCGAACTCTGCACGCTGCGCGTCCGGCGCGGGGGAGGCGGCTCCACCGCATCCTGGAGGAGGAGGGCCAGGACCAGCGACGCGGCGATCATCGCGAGCGGTCCTTCACGCGGACGCTTTCGATGTGGACCGTCCCGGCGCTCGCGCCCAGCTGCAGGCCCTCGGCGGACTGCAGCTCCGCTTCGGGAAGGCTGAAGATCAGCGTTTCGTCGAGGAAGACGAGGACGAGCGGAGCGTGCGGCACGACGGTAACGACGCCGCCGGCGATCCGGCCCTCCAGGGCGACCCGCCCCGTCGCCTCGTTGCGATCGTCGGCCGTGACGCGGAACAGCGCCGCCTCCGTCCGTCCGATTTCGACCCACCGGGTGTAGGAGATGGCGACGGCAAAGCGGGTCGCGTCCGGATCGGGGCCAAAGCGGAAGCGGATCCGGAATCCGGCGCGGCAGCCCACGAAGGGTCGCTTGATCCTCGCGCAGTCCGAATCGAGGCGGGCCGAGAGGACATAACAGCGCAGGCCGGGGTCGAAGCGCGCCGCGCCTCCGGGCGCGTGGAAGAGATCCGGCCGCCAGGTGCCCCACGGGATCTCCCCCACGAGCTCCGACTCGTCCGGCGGCGGGAGCGAGGCCTGGAACTCCCGCAGCGCCTTGCCCGCGGCGGCGGGCAGCGCGTCGCGTCCGTCTTCCTTGCGCAGCCGCGCGGGGGGAGCGGGCGCCTCAGGCACCGGTTTCGGCGGAGGCGCGGGCGGCGTCTCGGACAACGCCGGCGCCGGAAGCGGGTCCGCGCGCGGCACCTGGACCGGAGAGACGCGCGCTTCCAGCGGCAGGGACGGGAGCTCCGCGGTGAAGATGGCCAGCAGGATGAATCCGAGGAGGGTCGCTCCCACTGCCGCCGCCACGGGCCACAGCCAGCCGCGCGACGGCTCTTCGGCCCTCTTCGGCCGCGCCGCGGCGAACATCGGCTCCGTCGGCGGGAGCAGCGCGTCGATCAGCTCCGAGTAGCTCTGGTAGCGGTCGCCCGGCGACTTTGCCATGAGCCGCAGGAGGACGGCCTCGAACTCCTTCGACAGAGCGGGATTCAGGAGCCTCGGCGACGGCGGGACCTCGAGGGCGTGCTTGTAGAGCGTTCCCATCGGGGATTCGCCCGAAAACGGGGGCCGCTCCGTGACCATTTCGTAGAGGACGCAGCCCAGCGAGTAGAGATCGCTGCGATGATCCGCAGGCCGGCCGTCGGCCTGCTCGGGGGAGGCATACTCGGGCGTGCACGCGACGGCCTGGAGATCGGTGAGCCGCGTCTGCGAAAGCTCCACGCCGCGCGCCAGGCCGAAGTCCGCCAGCTTCACCGACCCGTCGCGCAGGAGGAAGATGTTCGCCGGCTTCACGTCGCGGTGCACGATCTTCTGCCGCAGCGCGGCGTCCAGCGCCCGCGCCACTTCGATGCCGACCCGCGCCGCCTCCTCCTCCGCGAAGGCCCCCTGGTCCGTCAGCCGCTTCTCGACGGTGTCGCCGTCGATGAACTCCATCGCGAACCAGAGCCGCCCCTCGTCCTCGCCGGACTGGAGGATCGTGACGATGCGCGGATCGTTCAGGCGGGCGAGCGCCTGGATCTCGACCTGGAATTTCTGGAGGAAGCCCTTCTGGAGCTCGGGATCGAAGGCGCGCGAACTCTCGAGCACCTTGACCGCGACCCAGCGGCCGACGGACTTCTGCCACGCGCGATAGACAGAGCCCATCCCGCCGCGGCCGAGCAGGCCGTCGAAGTGGACCTCGAAATCGCCCCAGACGGCGATTGCCGACACCTTTTCCTCCCTACTCCCAGCCGATGGCCGGGTTCTAGCACAGGTTCCGGGCGGGTTCAAGGATTTGAAGACCCCATTCGCCATGCGACTCAGGCCCAGTACAGGTCCACGACTTCAACCAGGCGGCGCTGAAGCGAGCAGACGAGAACCAAGGCGCTCTCGTCCATCCCGAAGCCCTCCAGAACGTAGTGCGTCCGGGTCCTGCCGTCGTAATGGACTCCGACCAGGCGGGCGGTGGAAAAGGCCCGCTTGATGTCCTCCTCGTAAATCGAGGAGTCGACCATCAGCTCGAACGCGTGCTGGCTGTACGTGAACGCGTTGGCCCTGGCGCGGGATTTGACGGTTTTCAACGCCTGGCGGGGTTCCTGTCGCATCGCGCAACTCCTCCACCCGAGTGGTGGGGGATGGCGCTCAAAAGTCGGCAGGAAAAATGAAGGGTCTTCGGAATTTGCGACGGGCCCGGACTACGGTTTCTTCTCTTCCGACGGCTTCGGCTTCTCTTCCGGAGGCTTGGGCTTCTCCTCGGGCTTCTTCTCGTCCGGCTTTGCGCCGTCCGGCTTCTTTTCCTCAGGCTTCTTCTCGTCGGGCTTCTTGTCTTCCGGCTTCTTATCCTCGGGCTTCTTCTCGTCCTTCGGCGCTTCCGGCTTCTTGTCGTCCTTCGGAGCGTCGGGCTTCTTCTCCTCCTTCGGGACTTCCTTCGCCTTCACCAGCGCCGCCCGGTCCACCCGCAGCTTCCTGAAGGACTCCGCCGGGATCACGTAGTACCAGGGCGCGAAGCGCGTCGCCAGCTCGTCCGCCCGCTTCTTCCCGTCCGCCTTTTTCTTCTCCCAGTCCTTCTTCCTGGTCCCGTACTCTTCCTTGTCCTTCTTCGACTTCTCCTCCTCCGCCTTCTGCTCCTCGGGCTTCTTGGAGAGATCGGGGACATAGGGCTTCGGCTCGACCGGCGGCGTGACCAGCGACTCGTCGTAACGGACCGACACCATCAGGTAGCGGTTCTCGATCCCGCCCTTCTTCTCGTCCTTCTTCTCGTCTTTCTTTTCGTCCTTCTTCGGCTCCTGCTCGTCCGGCAGCCCCGCGCTGATCTCATCGCCGCTGCCCACCAGCACGTCCCCGAAGCGCAGCGTATACACGACCCCGTCGTCGCACGACGACTGCATCTCGCCCTCGCTCGAGATCATCCCGAAACGGTTGCGGTCTTCCGAATAGATATAGAAGCCCTTCCCGCCCATCGATCGCGCGACCGCCATCAGCACATTCTGGGGCATCTTCCCCAGGTCGCCCAGGTCCTTCGCCTTCGCCACGTACTCGGGCTTCGGACGCACCCCCGTCAGCTTCAGCCCGCTCAGCGTGCTCGTCAGCGCCGTGAACGTCTCCGTGTTCGGCTCCTCGGTGTCCTTCATCTCGGCCACCCTCCACGGGGCCGAGCCGTCGTCCCGCGCCGCCGCATAGGTGGCCCGGTCCTTCAGCTTCTGCTGGGTCACGTCGAACGAGTACCGGTCGATCACGACCTTCCGCAGCGACGCCGTCCCGATCTTCAGCAGGTCGGTCTCCACCCAGTCCTCGAACTTCACCGAGATGTCGGGCTTGACCTTCACGGCCCAGGTCTGCTTCTGGTCGGGGACGCGGACGTAGCGGTACTCCGCGCCCTCCTTGGGCTCCTTGCCGAAAACATAGTCCGCCAGGATCGAGCCCGCCTGGTCGAAGATGCGCACGCGCTTGCCCCGGCCTTTCGAGCCCTTGGCGTTCGCATCCAGAGGATCCACGACGCCGAAGTCCTCGTAGTCCTTCGCGTTGTCCGAGGCCAGGCGGTCCTTCTTGAGGTCGATGACCGACGCGGCCGTCTTCGCCAGCCGCTCCTTGCCGTCCGCCGGATAATTGCTGTGCGAGGGGATCGACCACTGGCCGTCGACGACCTGGACCTTGAAGGGCCGCACGGATGCCGTGAGTTCGTCGTAGTCGATGACCTCCAGGGCGGCGGCCTTCTGGGGGTCCTTGAAGCCCGGATAGAACTCCGCGCCCTGGGGCGCGAAGGCCTTGTCCTCGCGCGGCCGCGGGGCCGTCAGGAACGAGAGCGCGACCAGCGCGACGGCGACGCCGCCGAAGATCCCGGTCTTCTTCGCCTCGCTGTTCACGACGCCCTCCCCTGCGCCGCCATGCGGCGCGTCCAGATATAGAGGCCCATGATCAGCGCGGGGACCGGCGCCAGGAAGACCGCCAGCAGCCGGATATTCTTCTTGATCGTGCTCACCCGCTGCTTCATCGTCGTCTTGCTGCGCTCGATCTGCGCCTTCTTCCGCTCGTCGATCTCCCGCTTCGACGCCGTCAGCCGCTTGTTCTCGACCTCGAGAAGGTTCTGAACCTCCATCTCGATGCGGCGCGCGTCGAGGTCGGTCCGCTTCTTCAGCGCGGCGACCTTCTCGTCGACGCGGGCCTGGGCGTCGCTGCGCTCCTTCTCGGCCTTCTCCTCGGCCTCCTTGGTCTCGTCGAGCATCTGCTGGTTGTGGCTCTTGGTCAGCTTCTCGAAGGTTTCCAGTGTGCGGTGCTTGGGGCGGCGCTTGCGCAGCTCGACGTAGGACTCGTCGCCGGCGAGGACGTCGACGCAGTTGAGGACGAAGGTGATGTTGTCGAAGGTGAGCCCCTCGGGCGCCTCGGAGCGCAGGTTGAAGAACAGGTTGGAGATGCAGTCCAGGTCGGCGACGAAGATGAGGTTGAGATTGGCCGCCCCGCCCGCGGGGGGCTGGCCGGGTGCGGGGGCCGCGGCGGGCAGCGATCCCTTGATGCGGGCGGCGAGCGTCGAGGCCTGCCCCTTGGGCCGGTACTGGGGCTCGACGCGCTGCATGCCGAAGAAGCTGTTCTGGAAGAGCTGGCTCTTAAGGAGGCTGCCGGAGATGGACGTGGTCGACAGCAGCGGGGTGAACGTCAGCGGCATCGGCCCCGCGGTGCGGATCTCGCCGGCGTAGAGCATCACCATCTCCTGGAGGCCGGAGGTGATCGGGTCGCTCTGGTTGAAGCGGTCGCGACCGATGAAGAGGATCTCGCGCGGCGCGAGATTCAGCTTCGGGTGCGGATTATAGGTGTCCCACAGGATCCCCTCCGACGGGAACTGGATGCCGATGTCGGAGCAGAACTTGTTCAGGTCGCCCTTGGGCTCGCTGGGCGGCGGCGGCATCATGCCCATCGCCTGGCGCCCGGGGTTGGACTTGGGTTCGCCCGGCGCCAGCTTCGGATTGAACTGCGGGAACGGGTCGTCGAAGATCAGCGTCGGCCCGCCCTGCCGGACGTAGCCCATCAGGATGTCCATCTGGGCCTGCGTCAGCGACGACAGCTGGGCCACGATCAGCGCGTCCATCTTCTCGACGATCGGCGTGTCGAGGCCGATCTGGACCACGTCATACTGCTTCTTCAGCTCGCTGAGGATCTCCCACTCGCTCGCCGACGACATCGTCTGGAAATCGAGGCCGCCGAACAGCTTCGCGTCGGTGTTGGCGACGCCGATCTTCCGGCGCTGCGCGCCGGACACGGTGCCGATGGACCGCGTGAGTTCGTACTCGACGGAGAGGCCCCGGGTGAAAAACGGGATCACGACGGAGTCGGTGCCGCAGGTGAAGGCGACCCCCATGAAGATCCCTTCCGCGTCCTCCTCGCCCTCGGACGAGTCGCGCACCGTGGCGGGCTTGATCCCGAACTGGTCCTCGGCCTGCCGCGCTTCGGCGCTGTAGCGCTCGGTGTCGACGATGCGCAGCTGGATGCGGTCGCCGCCCAGGCCCGCGTACTCCTTGAGCAGGCCCATCAGCGTCTGGCGCTGCTCGACGAAGTTCTCGGGGACCTCCGGGCTGACGTAGGCCTGGATGTAGACCGGGCGGCCCGGATCGATCTTCGTGATGATCTGCCGCGTCGCGTCGCTCACCGTATGGAGGCGCTCCTGCGTGAGGTCGACTCGGCCGCCCGCGCGGTTCGCCAGGACGCCCAGGGCGATGCCGATGACGACGAGGCTGACCGCGCGGATCCCGAAGTGCATCCACTGGTCGCGCTGCTCCGTATGGCGGCGCGCGAGGAGGATCAGGTTGACGTAGAGAAAGACCGCGGTCAGGCAGAGGAAATACAGCATCGCGCGGATGGAGATGACGCCGGAGGCGAGCTCGTGGAACGACGCGGAGACGCCGAGGCCCTCGAGCCAGTCCTGCAGTTTTCCGCTCGTGATCGAGCCGGCCCTCGTCAGGAACACGGGCACCGCGCAGAAGAGGGCGCCCAGGATGAAGGCGACGGTCTGGCTCGTCGTCAGCAGCGAGGCGGTCATCGCCACCGCCAGCAGGGAGCTCCCGAGGAACCAATAGGACATATAGGTCCCGATCATCACGCCGATGTCGGGGTTGCCCAGGAAGGACAGCGCGACGACGTTCGTCAGCGAGAACAGGAGCGCGACGGTATAGATGCCCAGGCAGGCCAGGTACTTGCCCAGGACGACCTCGCCGTCGGTGACCGGCAGGGTGAGCAGCAGCTCGTCGGTCCCCTGCTTGCGCTCCTCGGCCCAGATGGACATCGCCACGGCGGGGACGAAGAACAGCAGCAGGTAGGGGAAAAACTCGTTCAGCGGATCGAGGTCCGCCAGGTTGTTCGTGAAGAAGACGTCGCGCCAGAACGCCAGGACCGCGCTCAGGTACACGAAGACGGCGATGAAGACGTAGCCGGTCGGCGACCCGAAGTAGGAGAAGAAGTTCCGGCGGAAGATCGCCTGCACGACGTGACGCCGCATCATCGTGCCGCTCCCGTGAGTTTGTGGAAGACTTCGTCCAGCGGCCCGCGGGCCTTCATCTCCGCGGGCGTCCCGTCGAAGACGATCTCGCCGGCGTGGATGAAGAGGACGCGGTCGGCCACGGCTTCGACCTCCTGCAGGATATGGGTCGACAGCAGGATGGTCTTCGATTTTCCCAGCTCGCGGATGGTGGCGCGGACGTCGCGGATCTGGTTCGGGTCCAGGCCGCTCGTCGGCTCGTCCATGACGAGGACGTCGGGCTCGTGGAGCAGGGCCTGGGCCATGCCGCAGCGCTGGCGGAAGCCCTTGGACAGCTTGCCGATCGGCTTCTCGAGGACGGACTTCAGCGAGAGGAGCGTCGTGACGGCCTCGATGCGGCTCTGCAGCCGGGCGGGCCCCATGCCGCGAGCCTCACCGAAGAACTGCAGGAGCGAGCGCGGGGTCATGTCGAGGTAGAGCGGCCCGTTCTCCGGCAGGTACCCGAGCTTCTCCGCGGCCGCCAGGCGGTCCGTGGCGACGTCGAAGCCCGCGATGCGGGCGACGCCGTTCGTGGGCGAGAGGAAGCCGGTCAGGATCTTCATGGTCGTCGTCTTCCCCGCCCCGTTGGGTCCGAGGAAGGCGGCCACCTGGCCCCGGGGGACGGAGAACGAGACGTCCTTGAGCGCGTGAAAGTCTCCGTACGACTTGGAGAGTTTCTCCGCCTGGATCATGATGGGGGCGTCAGTCATAGCGCAGTTTCCATATCAATTACGAGGGCGTTTTGCAAGTGTTGGCCTCTCCCTTCGAACTTTCTGCGTATAATCGTCTGCCATGCCGCTGCTCGCCGCCCTCCTGGCCGCCTGTCTTGCCGCGCAGAAATCCCCCGACCGCGAGCTGAGCGGCCCGGCGGCGAAGTGCGGCAGCGAGATCCCCTGGCTCGATTCGATCACCGAGGCGCAGACGGCATCGAAGGCCGGCGGGCGGCCGATTGCGTGGTTCGTCCCGCGCATCGAAGGCTCGCCGATGGACCGCAAGCTGGTCCTCGAGAAGTACATGCTCTGCGGCCCGTTCATGATGCCGGGCGTCGTCGACCTCCTCTCGAAGGACTTCGTCCCCCTGCGGATGCCCGGCAATCCGGCGATCCACAAGGAGTTCGGGCTGAAGGTCGGCGACTTCATCGAGCCCGGCCTGGTCTTCCTGGGGCCGGACCTCAAGGTGATCCACCTCGTAGACCGGATGACGACCTACTCCGAGGAGTGGCTGGTGCATCTCCTGCACGGCGTGCTGCGCAAAGCGGGGCGCGAGGTCGAGGAGAAGAAGGTCGAGCTGAGCGCGGCGCGGAAGGCGATCGCCGAGGGCCGGCCGGATCCGGCGCTGTTCCAGATCATCCCGGGCGAAGAGGCCCGTTGGTACCAGGGCGTCGCGCACTGGCTGAACGGCCAGACCGCGGATGCGCAGGCCGAATGGAAGAAGATCCGGACGGGCCGCTGGGCGTGGAAGGCCGCGGCGGAGCTCGCCCGGGACGGCCCTTTCGTCCGCGGCTTCGAGATCGTCGAGTCCCTGCCGCCCGAGGCGCTGAAGGACGAGCTGCCGACGACGACCACCCTGCCCTTCGCGAAGGCCGACATCGCCCGCGCCGTGCGCTTCCTGCTGCAAAACCAGCGGAACAGCGGCGTCTGGGACGACTCGCAGTACAACTACGCGGGCGACGCCTCCCTCCCCAACGTCTATATGGCCGACACGGCCCTGGCCGCGCTGGCCCTGCGCGCCTGGGGGGAGCCCGGGAAGATCGCGACCGCGATCACCCGCGCGGAAGCCTTCATGAAGGACGAAGCGCACATCGCGACGGAAGACAGCCAGGAGATCGCCTGGGCCCACGCCTACCGGCTGATCTACTTCGCGACGACCGGGGACAAGGCGATGATGGCGCGGCTGGTTCGGAAGATCGCGGAGCTGCAGAAACCCAATGGGATCTGGCAGCACGAGTACGACAACCCGTTCGTGACCGCGACGATGCTCCACGCGCTCGACGAGGCGAAGACCGCCGGCGCGGAGGTGCCTCCCGCGGTCCTGAAACGCGGCGCGGCGGCGCTCAAATCGACCCGCGACGCGAAGGGTGTCTTCTCCTATGAGTTCCCGGGAAAGGGCGGCGCGATCGAAGGCGCGGCCGGCCGCAGCCCCTACCTGGAGTTCGCGCTCGTCCTCAACCAGCAGGCGAAGCCCGAGGGGATCCCCGCCTCGCTCGAGGCCTCGTTCAAACATCACGCCCTGCTCGAGCGGGTCCGGAAGTACGACGACCACGCCGACTCGTGGCACAACGGCGGCTTCTTCTTCTGGTACGACCAGTACGGCCGCGCGGTCGCGGCGAAGTCGGCCGGCGCGACGGCCGCCCTCGCGAAGCAGAAGGAGATCGTCCTGCAGATCCCCGAGATCGACGGCTGCTGGGTCGACTCGCACGAGCTGGGCCGCGTCTACGGCACCGCCATGGCGCTCCTCACGCTGAAGCTCTGCGATTAAGATTCGGCGAGGACGCCACGAATCGAGAATTTCCAGTACACCGCTTCCGTTAGGCTGAAGCGTTCGAGGAGGAAATCATGACGATCCACGCCTACGCCGCCAAGGCGCCGAAACAGCCGCTCGCCCCGTTCGAGTACGAACCGGGTCCGCTCGGAGAGAACGAGGTCGAAGTCGCGGTCACGCACTGCGGCGTCTGCCACAGCGATCTGAGCATGTCCGACAACGAGTGGGGCATCACGACGTATCCGCTCGTGCCCGGCCACGAGGTGGTCGGGACCATCGCGGCGCTCGGCCGGAACGTAAAGCACCTGAGCGCCGGGCAGCGCGTCGGCGTGGGCTGGCTCTGCGGGTCCTGCGGCGACTGCGAATGGTGCAACCGGGGCAAGGGACATCTCTGCGCCGAGCAGCGCGGGACCATCGTCGGCCATCACGGCGGCTATGCCGACCGTGTCCGGTCGGACGCCCGGTATGCGCTTCCGATCCCCGACGCGATCGCGTCCGCCGACGCCGCGCCCCTGATGTGCGCCGGGTCGACCGTCTACACGCCGATCGTACACCAGGGCGTGCGCGCCGGAATGCGGACGGCGGTCATCGGCATCGGCGGCCTGGGCCACCTCGCCATCCAGTACCTTTCGAAGTTCGGCACCGAGGTGACGGCGATCTCGGGCACGTCCTCCAAGGAAGCCGAGGCGCGCAAGCTCGGCGCCACCGACTTCCTCCTCAGCCAGGACCTGGCCAAGGCGGCGTCGCGCTTCGACGTCATCCTGGACACCGTCTCCGGCGACCTGCCCTGGCCGGCGCTCGTCGATGCGCTGCGCCCCGAGGGAAAGCTGGTGATCTGCGGCGTGCCGGCCTCCGAGCTCAAAATGGGCGCCTTCCCGATGATCGCGATGGAGCGCGCCGTCGTCGGCGGTCGCCTCGGCAGCGCCGAAGACAGCCGCGACATGCTGAGGTTCAGCGCGCAGCACAAGATCAAGCCCATGATCGAGAGTTTCGGGATGAAGGACATCAACCAGGCGCTGGACCACGTCCGTTCCGGCAAGGTGCGCTACCGGGCGGTGCTGACGGCCTAGCGCCGGAGCTCAGAGGTTTTCCAGCGACTCCCGGGCGGCGGCCGCGAGCGAGGAGATGCTGAATGGCTTCTGGAGGAAGACGGCCCCGGGCGTCGGGGTCTCCGCGGAAGCGGAGCCCTGGTCCGTATAGCCGGACACGAAGAGGATGCGGAGCCCCGGCTGGAGCCGGAGCAGGTGCTGCGCCAGCGCCTTGCCGCCCATGCCGGGCATCACCAGGTCGGTGATGAGCAGGTCCGGCTTCGCGCGATTCTGCTTCACGGCCGCGAGCGCGTCGTCTCCGTTGGCGGCCGTGGTCACCCGGCATTTCATGCCCTTCAGCATGCGCTCCGCGAGCGCGCGCAGGGCCGGCTCGTCTTCCACGAGCAGGATGCGCTCGCCGCCGACGCGATGCAGGCCCGACGTCGGACGGATGGGCGCCGCCTCCAAGGGGCCCGCGGCTCGAGGCAGGTAGAGGTGGAAGGTCGTGCCCTTCCCGGGTTCGCTGGTCAGCCCGATGTGCCCGCCCGACTGCTTCACGATGCCGTACACGGTCGCGACCCAGCCCGGTGCCCTTGCCCTTCTCCTTTGCCGTGAAGAACGGCTCGAAGATCCGCCGCTGGGTTGCCTCATCCATTCCGATGCCGGTGTCCGAAATCGAGAGCCGCAGCCAGGATCCCGCGCCCATTCCGGGCGGAAGCGCGGAATTCGGGCCGTCGACGTCGAGGTTCGAGGTCCGGATGTCCAGCCGCCCGCCCTCCGGCATCGCGTCCCGCGCATTCACGGCGAGGTTGATGAGGACCTGCTCGATCTGTCCCGGATCGGCCATCAGGGGCCAGAGATTCGGGGCGAGACCGGTCGTGATGCTGATGTTCTCCCGGATCAGGCGCCGCAGCATTTTCTCCAGGCTGCCGAGGAGCCCGTTCAGGTCGATCCGCTGCGGCTGGAGCAGTTCGCCGTAGCCGAGAATCACGGTCAGCAGGTTGTTGAAGTCGTGCGCGACGCCGTCGGTCAGCTGGGCGTCGGCGCGGTGCCGCGCCGTCTGGTCGAAGGAGACGCCCACCAGTTCCAGCCGGCCGTTCTCCAGCTCCACGGCGCGCATGACGCAGCGGATCCAGACCCAGCGGCCGTCGGCCGCGATGACACGGAGGTCGATGTCGCCCTTCGCCGTGCCGGCCAGGACCCCGCTCGTGAACTGCTTCGTGGGGAGCAGGTCGTCGGGATGGACGTGGTCCTGCCGGAAATTCGGCCGGTACCACTCCTCTTCCTTATAGCCGAGGAGTTTTTCTGCCTCGGGACTCACATGGTTGAGACCGCCGGTGGCGGCATCGATGCGCCAGACGATGGACTGGGCGGCCTCCACCATCCCGCGATAGCGGACATCGGTGTTCCGGGACGTCCCTGTTTCCTGGTTCATCGTCCTGTCTGAGGAATGCGATCAAACTAAATTAAACACAGGGAGGCGCTGCCGGATAATCGCGGCGCGAATTCCGGCGCTATACTCGAGTCCGGTGAAGAAACTTGCTCTTCTCGCCGGCGCGGCGCTGATCGGCGGCCTGGGCTGGCTGGGCTGGACGCTCTGGACGGGGTCCCTCGTCGTTGCGCTCGGGCCGCGGGAACTCCAGCTCGCGCTCGAGAGGTCCTTCCCGGTCGAGACGGCCTACCTTCACGTCCTGAAGATCGACCTCCGCGATCCGGTCGTGTCGCTGGCGGAAGGCTCGGACCGGATCGGCCTGTCCCTGAAGCTGGGGCTGGGAATGCCGCCGCTCCCGGGGCGCTGGGCCGGTTCGGCGTCGATCTCCTGCCGCATCCGCTACAACGCGGCGCTCGGGGCCTTCTTCGCCGACGATCCGCTGATCGAGCGGCTGGAGGTCGCCGATCATCCCGGCAGGGACCAGGAGCTGACGCGGACGGCACTGACCTGGGTGCTGAAAGGCGTCCTGGAGCACACGCCGGTGTACACGCTGGCGGCCGGCGAGACGAGCCATGTCCTCGCGAAGCTCGTTCTCAAGGATGTGCGGGTGCGCAACGGCTCGCTGCGCCTGACGCTCGGGCTGGGGCAGGACCCCGTCAAGAACTAGACGGCGGCCGGGTTTTGCGGCGCGCGCGGAAAACGCGCGCATGCGAGCGGCCCAGGAGGAAGGCGACGCCGCCCAGCCCGGACAGGGCGAAGAGCACGAGAACCGCAACGGCGGCCGGCGGTCCCTCCGACATCCGGACGAACGTCGAGAGCAGCCCCACGGCCAGCACGCTCAGCAGGAGGAGGATGACGCCGTCCATTGTCTTCGACACTACTCTCTCACGTATTTCGCGAATTCCTCAATTTGGGTGTAGTTGTTCTGCCACGTGGTGTACATGACGCCGATGACGCCCTTCACCGGCGCCGCGGACTTCATCCATTCCCTGACTTCGACCGGCGGCGCGTCGTAAAACCCGGCCAGCACCTGGCGGTGGCCGCGGTCGGCGAAGAACTTGAGCGACTGGTCGCGCTTGCCGAAATTCCAGTTCATGATGACCACGTCCTTCGACAGGCCCTCCCACGAGCCGGCGATGTTCCCCCGCACGAGATAGTAGTTGTCGTGCGCGTTGTGGAAGGGATCGAACATATCGTTCCACACATACACGGTGGAGCCCTGCAGAAGGTTCACGCAGAAGCGGGCGTTTTCGGCGAGCATCGCGCCGGCGTCCATATTCCGCTTCCGGCAGGCGTCGTCCGTGTTCATCGAGCGGAACTCGTCGTGGGACATCATGTATCCCTTCGCACCGACCGCCTCCTTGATGCGCCGGGCCTCGTCCTGAAGGAGCTCGTTCGTCTTCGGCTCCGAGATGCAGGCCGACACCTGGCCGTCGTAGATGATTCCGGGGTGATACCAGGACACGCGCAGCTTTGTGCCGTCGGGGAGCTTCGTCCGGATCTTCACCGGCTCATGCCAGGCCTGATATTCGCCCTTCCACGGATGCGCCCCGAGCTTCGAGTCCGCGACGGGCTCGTAGTCCTTCCCCTCCTCGTATCCCTGAACGACGAACGGCGCGCCCGGCCGACGCAGGAGGTTGACGAGACCGGCCTCCTCGATCTTCCACTCCTTCCACTGCAGCGTGCCCTTCGCCGAGCCCCAGACGCCGAAGTAGACCCCGACCTTCTCGTGGTCCTGCGTGTTGAAGACGACGTGGTGCTCGGTCCAGTCCTGGGTGCGCTTGACCCCCAGGTGCTGTTCCTGCAGCGTGCGGCCGTCGCCCAGCGCCTTGATCTCCGGATTCCCGGTGTAGCCGTCGGTCTTGATCTTCACCGAGACGTGGTAGCAGCGGTATTTCGGCAGCTGAAAGGAGTACGTGAAGCGCGCAAGCTTGGCGTTGTCCTTCACGGTCGCAACCCCGTCCTCGACGACGACCGTCTCGTCCTTGAACCCGAACTTCGGCCCGAAGGCGATGGGCGGGTCGGCGACCACGTCGGCCTCGCCGTTCTTCACCACGAAGAGGGAGTCTTTGACGGGCAGGCCCTCGGCCAGGTTCGGGTCGTGCCAGAGCATCGTGTTCGAGTACCCGATATGGAAGAGGCAGGGCACGATCTCGAGGTTGAGCTCGGCGGCGAGCTTCTTGGCCTTCTCGAGGTTCGTGAAGTAGCGCTTGTCCATATCGCCGAGCTTTCCCATCTTGGAGTCGGCGAGCAGGAGCTTCGTGTATCCGGCCTTGGCCGCCCGCGTCCAGATGTCCCGCGCCTTCTCGACGTTCTGGTCGACGAGGAAGTTGGTGGGGTAATAGAGCCAGAGGTCGGGCTTCTCGGGCCCGGACTGGAGGAGAAGCGCGAACGCGACGAGGATGTGTTTCATGAGGCTCGCCATCGGTGATGAGGACCGGGACCCCTGCTCCGCTGCCGGCTACTGCTTCTCGACTATATAACGGGCCATCTTGTCTTCGCTTTCCTTCTTCACCTTCAATTTCAGGCCCTTGAAGGCGCCGCTGGTGGCCTGCAGCATCGGCTCCAGCCCGTCCGACATGGACTTCGACGAGATGTAGAGGATGAAGTCCCCCTGGGGCGCTTTGACGTCGACCACCGGCGCGAAGCCCCGGACGGTCATCACGACGTAGGGCTCGGAAGTGATTTCCACCGGGATCCACTCGACTCCCACCTTGAGGTTGGGTTTCCGTTCCTGGTCAGGCATGCGATTTATCCTCTTTCCTTATAGACGATGTCGACTGCGAGCGCCGCGGCGAGCAGCAGGATGCACAGGTCGCGCGTGGCGGCCGGCCCCTCGTTGATGGATACGGCGTAGGTGTCCGCGCTGGTGAACAATTCCTTGGCGAGCCCGCCCCATTTCTTCGTGACAAGGCCCAGTTCCTGCCCTTCGGTGGAAAGGAACTTGAAGTTCCAGCCCTTCCAATCCCCCTTGACCTCTGCGACCGGCTGGTCCGACTCGTTGTGGACCCAGAAGCCCCCGCCCCAGGAGAAGATCTTGCTCTTGAAGTAGCCCAGGCGGCGGCCCTCCCCGTCCTCGACCCAGACCTTGGACCGGAGGAAGGTGAAGGGCTTGCGGATGAGGAACAGCAGGGGGCCGTTCTCGTCGTCCTTCGTCACCGTGACCGAGTTGGGCAGCAGCATCTTGTTGACCACGAGCCGAAGGAAGGTGATGAAGCCGCCCGGGGTCTCGCGGGCCAGCGCCACCTTGGCCTGGGTTTGCGCGTCGAAAATATCGAACACGTCGGTCATCTTGAGGAAGCCCACGTGCTCCTTCACGATGAACTGCTTCAGGTCGAGCGGCGACGTCTCCGGCATGCGGTCCCTCCCGAATTCCCTGTCCCATGGTACTTCGCCCGGGACGCCTTCGGCAAACATTTGCCTCCGTCCCCGGCCCTTCCTATAATCCCCTCCTCCGGGGATCGGGAGAGCGGGGGAAGAACCGGGTTTTGGGCGCCGTCAGGTTTTCGAGGAAAGGCCTCTCCTTATCTCCCTATGGATTACTTCCGCTATCTTCGCGGCGAGCTTCAGGCCGAGGACGTCTCCATCCAGGAACTGGCGGAGAAGCACGGCACGCCGCTCTACGTCTACTCCAGCCGCACCATCCTGGAGCACTTCCGGAAGCTGCGGGATGCCTTCGCGGGCGCCGGCGGCCTGAGCCAGGAGCCCGTCATCTGCTACTCGGTCAAGGCCAACTCGAACCTGTCCATCCTCAAACTGATGAAGGACGAGGGGAGCGGCTTCGACGTCGTTTCGGGCGGCGAGCTCTACCGCGCGCTCAAGGTGGGAGCCGACCCCAAAAAGTGCGTCTTCGCCGGCGTCGGCAAGAACGACGAGGAAATCACGTACGCCCTGGAGCAGGGCATCCTCCTCTTCAACGTGGAGAGCGAGGAGGAGCTGACGAACATCGACCGGATCGCCGGGAAGCTCGGGAAGAAGGCGCCGGTCGCCCTGCGCGTGAACCCGGACGTCGATCCGCAGACCCACACCTATATCAGCACGGGCAAGAAGGAGACGAAGTTCGGGGTGGACCTGATCCGGGCGAAGCGGATCGTCCAGTCC
>DASQOM010000333.1:0-5970 GCA_035644495.1 Planctomycetota bacterium
CGCGACCGTGGGAACGCCCGTCAAAGGGACTCCCGGCGAATGGATCCAAACCTGCCAGTCTCCCGGCCCAGGCTCCTCGTCGAAGCCGACGGCGACCCGCGCGGGCGCCCGGCCGTGCTGGACCGTCACCCCGGGGATGGAACGGAAGACCCGCACGAGCGCCTCGTGGTGACGCCCCGCCAGGGTGACGAGGGCGTCGGCCGGTCCCATCTTCGTCGCCTCGACCACGTCGTCGAGCGGAAACGAGTCCTTCGTCTCCAGGGTCACGCGAACCGAAGACGCCTTCGAATAGTCGGCCTTATGGGACCAGACGCGTTGTCCCGCAGGGACGATCTCGTTCACCCGGAGGTCGCCCGCGACGAGGTCGATCGGCAGCGGCCGGGCGGGGCCGTGGTTGACGATGCGGATGAAGACCTCGTCGTCGGAGACGCTGAGCTCGACGATGCCGGCGTTGTCGGCGGGCGCGCCGAAGAGGGCGAGCTTCGGACCGTCGACCGGGCGGTCGCTGAACAGGATGACGTGCTCCGCCGACGCGGACGCCGCCAGCAGCATCGGCTTCAGGTCGACGTGGACGTCCAATCCAGACACCGCGCCCGAACCCGGGAAGTGCTTCGGAGTCGCCGCCCACCAGTAGGAGGTGACCTGATCCGCGCTCCCAAAAGTATCCTGGATATTTTTGGCGAAGGCCTTCATCCGGGCGATGCGGTCGCCGGCCTGCATCCGGGGCGATGTGTCGAAGACCAGGGCGATGCGGCGCGGGGCGAACTGCTCGGTCTCGCGATACGGGCCCGCCAGCGCCGCCACCACGGCGGCGATCGTCAGGGCCTGGAACAGCAGCTCGAGACGCCAGCGCGGGCGGCGCAGGGCGCGCACCGGAGGATTCCGCTCGGGGATCTTCTTCCACAGCAGCAGGCTGGGCACCGTCACCCGCGCCGCCGCCTGGCGCCAGAGGCTGAACAGAATCAGCAGCAGCAGCGACGCGAGGCCCCATAAGGCGGCGGGCTGTTCGAACTTCACTCCAGCACCCCCGCTTCCCGGAGGTAGACCTGGACGATCTCCTCCAGCGGCGTCGAGCTGGAGCAGCGCAGGTAGTTCATCTCGCGATCGAAGCACCACTTCTTCCACGCGTCGCAGTGGTCGGCGAGCAGGCGGCGGTACGCCGCGCGCTCCTCCTCCCCCACGAAGCGGACCACGCTCTCCCTGGTCTCGGCGTCGACGAGGCGGAGCTTCCCCGACAGCGGCGGCTCCAGCTCCCCGGGCGAGAGGACGTGGATGACGGCCGTCTCCGCGCGGAGCTTCATCAGCTGCGGCTTCATCCCCTCATCCCAAAGATCGCTGACGACGATGGCCAGCCCGCGCGGGACGGTCGGGACCGTGAACGGCGCGCCGAGCTGGAGGTTCTCGATTTCCGGCAGCGGGATCGACGCGGCCTCGCGATTGGCGACCAGCGCCAGCGCCGCCCCGAGGCGCTGCGCGAACTCGAACTTCGGCGCCATGGACGCGGACGTGTCGATTGCCAGCCGCACGGTCAGCGACTCCTCGCGGGTGAACTCCTTGACGTAGAGCATGCCGAGCCGGCCGTAGAGGTTCCAGTCGATCGCCCGGAACTCGTCGCCCTGGGTATAGGAGCGGTGCGAGGTGAAGTCGGCCGAGCCGCCGCGCCGCTTGGTGAGGCGCTCCCCTTCCCGGCGGCCGGAGATCGACCGACGCACGGCCAGACGGAGAGCCTCCAGCTTGCGGAGGAACCCCTCGTCGAAGACCATACGGTTCAAGGATACGCCGGAATCAGGCGCGAGGCGACAATTGCCGCGCCAGGTCTATATCGGCTTGAATCCGGCGCTTGAGGGAGTCGGGCCCGTCGAACTTCTGCTCGTCGCGGAGGCGGTCGAGGAAGCGCACCTCGACCGCGCGGCCGTAGAGGTCGCCGCCCGCATAGTCGAGCAGGTGCGCTTCGATGACCTCGGCCCCGTTCTCGCGGAAGGTCGGGCGCGTGCCGATGTTGACGACCGCCCTATAGAGCTTCCCGTCCAGCGGGACCTCCGCGGCATAGACGCCGCCCGGGGGACGGACGGCATGGTGCAACTCGAGGTTCGCCGTGGGAAAGCCGAGCTTCGTGCCGCGGCGGTCGCCCTTGACGACGGTGCCGAACACCGCCGGCGGCCGGCCCAGCAGGAACGTCGCTTCCTTCAGGCGACCGGCGAAGACGGCGTCGCGGATCAGGGAGCTCGAGACCGGCCGCCCCTCGAACAGCTCGGGCTCCGAATGCCGGACCTCGAGCCCGACCTTCCTCCCGAGCCCCTCGAGAAACGCCAGGTCTCCCGTGCGGTCGTGGCCGAACCGCGAGTCGTGCCCGAGCACGATCCCGTGCGCCGTCATCCGGCCGGCAATGAAGTCTCGGATGAACTCCTCGGCGCTGGTCTTCGAGAAATCGAGCGTGAAATTGATGACGACGCAGAAGTCGAGCCCGAGATCGCCGATCAGGCGGAGCCGCTCGCCGAGCGGAGTCACGAGCGGGACGGACTTCCCGCGCAGCACTTCTTCGGGATGGCGGTCGAAGGTCACCAGAGCCGACGAGACGCCCTCGGCGCGGGCCCAGCCGAGGACCTGGGAAAGCACGCGGCGGTGACCGCGGTGAACACCGTCGAAGACGCCCCAGGTGACGATCGGGGAGCGGAGCCGGGGGTCGGGGAGCGCGTCGAGTCCGGAGAGGATCTCCATCTACTGCGGTGACGTCGGACGCGGCGTGGGTCGGCGCTTGGGCTTCCGGTTCGCCTTGAAGTCCTCCTCCATTTCCTTGAGGAGGGCGGCCCACTGCTTTCGGTCGGCGGGGGTCATTTTGTCGACGATGAGGATGCCGTCGAGGTGGTCGATCTCGTGCTGGAAGAGCCGCGATTCGAGCATCTCGGCCTCGCGCTCGATCGTCTTGCCCTTCAGGTCCTGGTAGAGGACGAGGACGCGTTCGGCGCGCTGGATCTGGGCGGCCATGCCCGGAAGGGAGAGACAGCCCTCCTCTTCGCGCAGGTCACCGGCGCGGCCCAGGATCTCGGGGTTGATGAAGACCTGCTCCTCGTCCTTCTTCTTGGGATCGCCGGAGAGGTTGGCGACGACGACGCGACGGCCGACTCCGGCCTGCGGGCCGGCGAGACCGATGCCGCGAGCCTTGTACATGATCTCGAACATCTGGGGGATGGTTTCGAGGATCTGGGGGTCGATGCCGGTGATCTTTTTGGAGAGATCCCGCAGCCGCGGGTCCGGGTAATACACGAGTTCCATAGTGCGCATTATAGTCATCGGCAATCCCTGCCTCAACCGTTAGCTGCGTCCCGCTGGCGAACTGTATTGACAACGTTTTCCCCCGGGAGTAGCATCGAAAAAAGCGACATCATGAGGGCTGGGCCACATGGCGAACGACGGTGACATCGAGGCTCTTTATAAGCGGGCCGAAGAAGCCTTCAAGAAGCACAGTTACGACTACGCGCGCGACCTGTTCCAGCAGATCCTCACGTTCAAGCCCGACCACGAAAAGGCCCACGAGGCGCTCAAGCTGACGCTGGTCCGCAAGTTCCAGGAGCAGGGCGCCACCAGCAGGTTCAAGCTCCTGGCCATGAAGGGCTCCTTCGAGGTCCACGTCAAGGCGACCAAGGACCCCAACAAGCGCATGGACGCCTGCATGAGGTACCTCAACGACGACCCCACCAACGGGAAAGTCCGCGCGATCTGGGCCGAAGCCCTTCTCTCCCAAGGCCACGCCAACGGGGCGGCGGTCGAGGCGAAGATGTCCCTGCAGGATGAACCGTCCAGCATCCTCGCCCTCAAAACGATGGTCCAGGCCTTCAGCCAGACCGGCCGCGTCCAGGAGGCGCAGAAGGCGCTGGACCGCGTCGCATCCCTCGTGCAGGACGACCGCGACCTGGAAAAGCTGCGGCGCGACCTGGCGGCGCAGCAGACGATGGCGGCCGGCTTCGACGCCGCGGGCAAGGACGGCTTCCGCAGCGCGCTGAAGAACTCCGACCAGGCCGAGGAGCTGGCGAAGCGCACCAAGCTGGTGAAGACGGACGAGGAAATCCAGAGCCTCATCAGCGACCTCGAGGCGACGCTCGCCGACGCGCCCACGGACCCCAAGATCCCCCGCAGCATCGGCGAGCTCTACTTCGACAAGAAGAAGGACTATGCGACCGCCCGCGACTGGTTCAAGAAGGCGGCGGCACTCGCCCCCCAGGACTCGGTCCTGCGCGACAAGGTCGACGACTGCGAGCTGAAGATCTGGGAGCTGAAGATCCAGGCGGCCGCGAAGGCGAACGACCCCAAGCTGAACGAGATCCGGCTGGCCGAGCTGAAGGCGCGCATCGCGAGCTTCGAGCGCCGCGTCCAGGACCGGCCGACGGACATGGGCCTGCACTTCGACCTCGGCAAGGCCTACTACAACGGCTCGATGAACGACAAGGCAATCGCCGAGTTCCAGATGTCGGTCAAGGACCCGAAGCGGAAGAGCCAGTCGCATTTCTACCTGGGACGCTGCTTTCAGAAAAAGAAGATGTATGACATGGCCGACAAGCAGTACGTCTCGGCGGAGGCCGACGTGCTCTCGCAGGACACGCGGCTGGACATCATGTACCATCGGGCCAAGCTGGCGGCCGAGGCGGGCAAGCTTCCGCAGGCGATCGAGCTGGGCAACAAGATCGTCGAGATCGACATCAACTATAAGGACATCGCCCAGCTCGTCGAGAAATGGGGCGGCGGCGCCGCCTGACGCCCCCGGCAAACCCTGCTTGACTCCCGGGAACGATTTGGGTATCGTTCCTATCCCTTAAAGGAGGATTCTTCGAGTGGCACACACGATCAGCGCGCTCCGTCAGTACAAGCAGAGTGAGATCCGCCGCCAGCGGAACCACGCCGTGAAGAGCGAGCTGCGCACCCAGATGAAGAAGGTCCTCACCGCCGTCGAGAAAAAGGACGCCGCCGCGTCCAAGACGGCCCTCAACGAAGCCTATGCCCTGCTGGACCGCGCCGTCGGCAAGGGCGTCATCCACAAGAACAACGCCGACCGCCACAAGTCCCGGCTCGCCGCGCGCGTGAACGCCGTCGGCGGCGCCGCGCCTGCTAAGAAGTAAGGGCCGCCCCGACCCTTCCCGCCGCCTCCCGCAGACGACCCAGGACGCTCCGTGTCCGCATCCCCTCCTGCCGGGGCGGAGCGAAGGCCTCCCGCACGAAGCGTGCTTTCTGATCCGTCATCGACAGCAGCCCCAGCGCCGACAGGCATTCCGAACGTCGCCGACGCGCCAGCCCCAGGAACAGCCGTCCCGCCCAGTCCGGGCTCGTGCCGCCGAAACGCGTCAGCCCGGGGGACGGTACTCCCATCACCTCCCTCAGGAGCACCAGCGAGTAATAGACGGCGCGGTCCAGGCCCCAGCGGCGGGCGACGTCGGCGATCGCGTCCCAGTCGGCTCCGCGGGAGGCCAGCTCGATGTCCGTGAGAAGGATCAACGCGGAATAGGAGTGCTTGAGCGCGTGCTCGCACAGGGTGACGATCAGATGATGCGACGCCAGCGCCCCGTCCCGGGCGTCCCTCCAGATCTCGTCCAGATCGATCCGGAACATGAAGTTGGGCAGCGACCCGTTGGTCACGTGCCAGTGCAGGTGCACGGGCATCGATCCCTCGCGCCAGTACTCGACGGCGTTCAGGCTGCCGCCGTCGACGCGGTCGAAGTCGTGGTCCGGGACATAGCCCAGGCCGCGGAGGACGACGTCGGCCTCGCGCAGGTTCGATCGACGGACGAGGAGGTCGAGGTCGCCCATGTCGCGCAGGGACGGCGTCGGATAGACGCGATGGGCGAGATGCAGGCCTTTCAGCGGCAGCGCCTCGACCCGGCCCAGAATCTCGTCCGCCTGGTGCCGGGCCATGGCCTGCCGGGCGAAGACGGAACGCTCCGTGTCACAGGGAATCGACAGATTTCGGCAGAGGATGGGATA